>JAYVUR010000212.1:0-4911 GCA_043787715.1 Candidatus Melainabacteria bacterium | reverse complement strand
CTAAAGCCAAAAAGCAAAGTGAAAAATTAGCAGAATTATTGAGGCAGGTCTCCGGCTCGCTAGTGTTAACAGCTCATCCTACAGCAGGCATGCCAGCAGGGTATCTAGGCGCTATCAACCAACTTAACCGCTTACTACTTGCCCGCAATAGAGGTGAAAATATTAGTGAGAGGGAACTTGGAGAAGCCGCCACTAGATGTCTTAAGGTGGCGTCACATTCTGAAACTCCAATTTCAGTTAGCGCTGAAACTGAAACCTTAATTGCTAGCCTTGATAATGTCTGGGAGCAGGCACCAGAGCTGGTCTATAGATTGTTACAGAGCATCGAAACTCTTGACCCTGAATCCAAACCTCTTCCCCCAGAACAGCTGTTTACAATGCAAAGCTGGGTAGCGAGAGACATAGATGGTAATCCTAATATTAATAGAATTAATCACTTGGATGCTCTTAGAACTTTAAGGATTAATTTGCTCGGCAAGTATAAGTCTGCTCTAAAAGAATTAAGCGACAAACACCTACTAGCAGATTTTAAATCTGGACCATTACTTCAACTCACGTTTATTGTAAGCCCTCGTTTTCGTGCAAGAGTGGAGCAGCTCAAAGACAAAAAACCTACTCAGCTGTATCAGGCCGTAATTAACGAACAGTTAATAAAACCCATAGACGAATCTATTCGAGCGCTAGAAGAATGCTCAAATATTGATAGTCATGATGAGCGAGCAAAAATCACAGAAGAACTCCTCTGTGGTAGGAATATAGAAGGCTCGCGCAGACTTAAAGCCGCTATTAACGTTAATGAAATTAGAAAAGTGCTACTAGATATTAGAGACAACATAGCACCCGCTGGATCTGAGCACAACTACACTACTGAATTAGATAAAGTGCTCATAAGACTAAATATCTTCGGTGACTACGGTGCTAGAGGACACCTAAGACAAGGTGCTGAACATTTGGCTGATATAGCTGCAGCCATAGATAACCGTGCTTGGCAACCAAGCTTGCCAGCTGGCGCAGAGCAAGTAAACTCTCAGAACAAGGATAAAATACAACAGACTCTGGATTTATTAAGGACTTACAAGACTGGTGGCTTCCAGCGAATAATACTTAGTATGACCAAATCAGCTAAGGATCTTCAGAATGCACTGCTGATCGCTGAAGCCATGGGCGCTTACTGTCCAGCGATTAAGGGAGTTAATAATATTATTCCAAGAGCTGATATTGAGATAGTTCCGCTCACAGAGCAGATCCCTGATCTTGAGAAATCTTACGAGCATACCATTGAAGCTCTACTCGATATACGCTGGCGCGAATACCTAGTAGCACGCCAAGGTAAATTCATCAAAATGCGCGGACCTTCAGATAGCGGCAAACAAAACGGTGTCATGCCTGCGCAGTGGGCAATATTCAAATCCAAACAAGAAGATGGAATAGTAGTTGGGGTATTCAATGCTCTGCTCAAGCAAGCTCTTAATGGCGATACTAGCGAGCTTACTCTCTGGCAGCAAAAAGCCAAAGAAACTAGTCATGAAGCTGTTATTGCTAGAACAGCCTTAAAACGCTTCAGTGACGAAATATTCAATCGACCTGAAGAAGTTGCTAAAACACAAAACCTATTCAAGCAAAATCATGTAGAGAAGATAGAACTGGTGCATTTCGATGGCTGGGGTGAACCGGTGGAACGCGGTCACGGATTGGATTTCCTAGGCACACTAACTCGCACCACTCCAGATGCTAGCAGTCTCATCACCGAGCGTACCGCCCAAGGTGGTAACGCTCAAGGCTTCCAGCTCCCCGAAAGAGTCAAGGGCGTTCTAGATCATTACTTCACAGGACTTGTGACCCTAGCTGGGCGCAAACTTGCTAATGGTAATGATATTAAGAACCATGGCTTCGATCCGCGACTGCGCGACATTCTTGATAAATGGTCGGAAGCTACCCAAAAGCACTTAAGAACAGAAGTGATAGGACTAGAACATGGACAGCAAGCCAACAATGCAGACAAGCTCAAGCAATATTTCTTGCATGTGCTATTAAGTCCAATAATCTATCTTGATTATTATCACATAGCTTCAAGACCTGTAAGCAGGTCTGGTGCGGCTATGAAAAAACGCCTGCAAGATGTTAATTTCACCCAAGGTGCTAAGACTTTATTAGCGTCTAATGTAATTAATTCAGAGTTAATCACCAAAATACTAGACGATATAAGAGCTATTCCCTACGCAGCAATGTTTAACTTGTTCGGTGGTAATCATATGCCTTATGTAGGCATCTCTAGCCTTGCTAATATAAGCGGTGCCACAGACTACCTCAGGGGTTTATATCAGAGCGAAACCAGTTCACAAGAGTCTCGCTTTGTTAGGCACTTAATCGACTCCATTGAAATCTCACTTGGTGTAGCTGATCTTGAAACTTATAGTCACGCACATAAGATGATGCGTGCAGCCATTGGCGATCATAACTACAGCCCGGCTCATGATCCTTTGATACAACTACTTAAGGATGAGCACCAAAAAGCCACTGCATTAATTGCCCGCATCAAAGGTAAGAAGAATAATCGTAGTTTTGAAGCGCAAGTACATAGCACGCGCAAAAGAGATGCCTCTATCACTAGGCTAACTCTGGCTGCAAGCATGGCTGCGATGTTTAAGTTTTTAAACTCTAAAGCTAAAAATCCACTAAACCTAGATCTAAACTTAGGAGATTTCAAGTCTCCTGAAGAATACAAATTATTCGAAGCAAAACTTGCAAGTATCAGAACAGCTCTTACAGCCTGCTGTTCTAATTTTGGCTCTAGGACCTTGGATTAGGTGGTTTTGCGGGATTTTGACAGCAAATATTAGCTTATTTTAACATTAAGTATTGACTATTAAAGATAAGGGTTGGTAGTATTGTAAGCTATGAATTCACTTCAATTTACCTCTAACCATGGCCCCTGCTTTCCCTACCTCGCTGATAAATTTGACCATGAACTTTTACCAATATTTCAAGGCTTGGCTGAAGAAGGGACTCTCAGACACAATAAGGGTGTAAATGGTAAACCCGTATGGGTTTCGCGCTTAGGATCTAATGGCTCTACAAAACTTCCTAAAATCACCCAAGGACAGCGAGAACAACTACTAAGCTTCATGAGTGCTGCCGCGCCTCATGCTCGCAAAAACCCAAGTACTAACAACGCAATGAGAATTGCTGCTGAGCTTCTTAATACCCGGCAACTCTTAACTACTAGCACAGAGCCTTCTCCAGTGGCTGCAGTTATAAGAACTTTTGTCCAACCCGAACCAACTCATGGCGAGAAATTAACACGCCGATATGAAGCATTAGCGGCCGCTCATCAGAAATCACCCAACTCTAAACCTTCGTTTGAATTAGATTTGCTACAACGCCTGCACTCACAAAATATGCTGGGAACAGAGCTAAAACCAGAAGCGGAAACTAAGATTAAGAGAGCTATTGAATTAGCTGCAACAATTGCACGCATCAAGGAAGGACTAATTGACCCCAAACTTTCGACAAAAAATAATTTTACAACGCAATACGCTAAGTTCAAAACGACTGCAACGCAGGCTTGCACAGAAATTAAAAACATAATCACAGAGCTTGGTATAGCTAGTTCAGGATCCTCATTGCTTCAAAATCAGCAATGCGACATTCCAACAATAGAAAACACTCTGGCGCAAGCTAGATTTATGAGAGCAGCTTACCTTTCATTTGATTACAGTAAATCTGCCAAAAAAGAATCTAGAACACGATTAAAATCAGGTCAGGGTCCACAAATCGCAAGCAAGGAAGTGCTAAACAAAAGAGTTGAAACAATAGTGGCTTTCGCTCAGCTATCTAAGAACAATAGAGTTGGCATAGACCCTGTTCTAAGCCAAGAAGAAAACAATGAGCTAAAAGAGATAGTACGGAAATGGATTCACGACGAAGCGGAATTTGCAATAATTGATGTAGATGATACTACGAATCTGGCACGCCTAAGAACCCTTGAAGCACAAAACATCGCCACACTCATGGGTAAGCTCGATCAACTTGGGTATACAGACGGGTCTCTAGTCAGACAATATTTAGACACTATTTTTGAAAATGATGCCGCTCAAAGTAAAGCTATGACTATGGCTATGGCAGCCGGGACCTCGGAAGCTCGTAATGCTGCTTTAGCAAAGTTAACTGAACTTACAGGTGAACAACAACGTAACCTTGATGTACTATGGCCGCATGATGTTTAAAGGTAAGGGTTCTGATACTGCTGCTGCACTGGCGACTGCTGCTGCATAGGCTGCTCAGAGAAGCCGCCTTGCGGTGCTGCGTAACCTTGCGGAGCATAACCACCCTGCGGAGCGTACTGCTGCACTGGAGCCGATGGAGCCGCATTCACTTGTAGTGGTTGATCAAGCACAAAAGGTACTTGAGTACCAGACTTGAGTATAAAGTCTTGTCCCTTGTGGATAGCACCACCTAATAGTCCGATACCGGCTCCGATACCAGTACCAATAGCTGCACCCTTACCTTTAGCACCACCACTAATAGCAGAACCAACCAGACCAGAGAGAGCACCAGCACCAGCACCTACCACCGCACCTTTAGCTAGTGAGCCAGCACGGCTACCATCAGCAGAGAGTGAGAATGTATTCTGTTCTACCTTCGCCGATAGTGGGTATCTGCGACCATCTGGAGTGATAACAGAAGTGAGTCTAATATCGATGCTACCGGGTCTGCCCGCACGAGCAGCGGATTCGACAGCAACTACTTGTCCTTGCACTGTAGAACCGGGACCAGCAACTATTTGATTGCCAGCATAAATAGGACCAGTGAGGGTCGCATTAAAAGTCTGACCTACTGTACTTATCTCTGAGCCTAGAGCTTCAGTGACAGTCAAAGAGACTGGCGTACCAGCTGGCAAAAAACTAACTT
>JAYVUR010000211.1:0-7254 GCA_043787715.1 Candidatus Melainabacteria bacterium | reverse complement strand
AACGGTGAATGCTTTACCAACTGTTGCACCAACGGCAACACCAAGTGCAATTTGCAATGGACAAAGCACTACAATTGCTGCGAACGCAACAGCAGGAAGTGGCGCAATTTCAACTTATGCGTGGAGTAGCGGATTAGCAGGGAATGTCTCAGGTGGAAGTCTGAAGCCATTAATAGAACTACGATTAGCCTTATCGAAACTAGCCTTGAAAACAAAGACTAAGTTCTGCTCGGGATATTTACGGCTTAAGTTTTTTTCGATTTCTTTAAGTTTTGTTGCGACCGTGTCAAGAAGCTCTTGGCTCTCTATAACACAGGGTCCCGCTAGTATGGGGAAACTAGTTGCCGACATTATTTGACTAGTGAAGCTGGGCTTGCTCATGCTCGGATAATTTTATCATGTCAGTTTTGCTAGAATTGAGCCTGTGAAAACCAAGGTATTAGTCACCGATAAACTTGATAGAGCCGGCTTAACCATATTGGAGCAAGCTTCAGAGGTGGATTATAAACCGGGCTTAAGTGCTGAAGAGTTGAAAGCCACTATTAAGGATTATGACGCGCTACTTGTGCGCTCGCAAACGCAAGCAACTAGAGAAATTATCGAAGCTGCTACTCGCCTCAAGATTATAGGTAGAGCTGGTGTCGGTGTCGATAATATTGATGTTGAAGCAGCTACTGAGCGCGGCATCATAGTAGTGAATTCTCCAGAAGGTAATACTGTTGCTGCTGCTGAGCATACTATAGCGCTGATGATGGCACTCTGCCGCCAGATAGCTGCTGCTGATAGGTCTTGCCGCGAAGCTAAGTGGGAGCGCGCCAAATTCGTCGGCATAGAACTTAAGGGTAATACTCTTGGCGTGGTTGGGCTCGGCAAGATAGGACAACGAGTCTGCAAAGTCGCAAATGCTCTTGGCATGAAGGTTATAGGCTTCGACCCGTTCGTATCTAAGGAAAGAGCAGAGGGTATAAATGTAACAAAAGTTGAGCTTGAAGAAATCTACACTAAGTCTGACTTCATTACTCTGCATGTACCGAAGACCAAAGAAACTCTCAACATGATTAACAAAGAAACCATCAAGCGCATGAAAGATGGTGTGCGCATAGTTAACTGCGCGCGTGGTGGTCTGATTAATGAAGCAGATTTGGCTGAAGCTCTGAAGTCTGGCAAGGTCGCTGGTGCTGCCATTGACGTGTTCGCAGAAGAGCCTTGTACTGATTCGCCCTTGCATCATTGCGGTGATAAAGTTTTGCTGACTCCGCACTTAGGTGCTAGCACCGAGCAAGCACAGCTTAATGTGGCTCTTGATGTCGCTGAACAAGTGCGTGATGTGCTCTCTGGCGGTGTTGCGCGTGCTGCGGTGAATTTACCGGGTCTTAAGCCAGATCTAGTGATGCACGTCAAGCACTATCTGGGTCTTGCCGAGCATATGGGTGCTATTGCTGCTCAGCTTGCCGATGGTTGTATCCAAGAAATTGAGATTGAAGCTCTTGGTGAACTAGCCTCTAAGAATATCGAAGCTTTGAAGTTAGTAGCTTTGCGCGGACTCTTGTCAGTGAATCTTGATGGTGTGACTTTCGTTAACGCTCCACTTATTGCTAAAGATCGTGGTATCCATGTCTCTGAACTGAAATCAGAAGACGCTGGTGACTATGTCGATAAGCTGCGTATCCGCGTCAAAACCGAAAAAGGCAAACATACTATCGCTGGAACTATTATTCAAGGTGCTGCTAAGGATGATGGCCAAATCGGCATCCCGTCTATCATTCAGATAGATAGATATCCAGTAAATATCAGACCAGACAATCATTCGATAATTACTTTTCATAGTGATAAGCCGGGTGTGGTCGCACAGATATCTAAAATACTCTGGGACGCCAATATCAATATCAGCTCGCTTAATCTTGGTCGCACTCAAGACGATGCTGCTGCGGTGATGGTGATTAACGTAGATGATCCCGTTAGTGATGCAGTTCTGAATAAGATAGAAGCGATTAATGGCATCACTCTAGCTAAATATATTAGGTTGAAGGGGAAGATTTAGACTCGCCAGCTATTTCTCTTCGTTGTCTGTCAAGATACGCTTCTAAGCTTGACCGGGGATTTCTAGCAATATCCGCTAGTCTTTGAGTTTCACTAGCTGGTCGCCACGGCAGACCTTTTTTTGGGTCGTGAATGAATGAAGTGTCGGGATTTGGAGCTCTGTTGTATTCTACTGGTGGTCTAGGTTTCCACCACCCTGCTTGATCTGCGCGAGCAGCTTCTTCTGGCGGTGTTTGTAATCTGAGGGTTGGTGGAGCTATTGGTAAAGCTGTTAGAGGGGGAGTTGTGACAGCTGGTTTGTCAACTAATAATTCAGCCAATCTTCTTCTTGCGGCTATTTGACCGGGATCGTTTGGATTATTGCTTAGGACAGGAGCAAAGTCGTCATTTGCTTTGGTGGCGAAAACCCGCTCTGTAACTGAGACTGGAGCTTCTTGTGCCGAATTGACATTAAGCCCGAATAAGACGGTAACCATTTTAGCAAGATGTAAGAATCCGGGCGTCATCGCTCTTATAATCACTATTCTAATCTGCAAATTTATCTTCGCCTAGTTCTTTTAGCACAGTTTAATAATTGATTTTGTCATTGCGAGCGTAGCGAAGCAATCCATTAAGTTTGTTCCCTGATGTTCCTATGATTTTTAAGCATGGGGATCCTTCGCTTTGCTCAGGATGACGGGGGATTGCTTCGTCGCTACGCTCCTCGCAATGACAGGTCCAGCGTCTTGCAATGATGGGCTATAGCCCCCAGCCCCCAGCCACTTCTAAATTCTGTCCAGTGATATAACTATGGTTAATTAAGAACATAGCAGCCGAACTAGCTTCTTCAAGAGTAGCTAGGCGACCTAGGCTGATATTGTCTAAATTATAAGGGGCGATGCTGTTCTCCATATGTCCGGGAGATAACATATTCACTAATATATTATTCGCGCCTTCAGCTTTTGCAAGACCCTTGGTTAGTACTAATAGACCGGCTTTGGCGGCTTGGTAGGCTGTAGTACTGGGATAAGTACGGAAGTGTTCCATACCGGCGTAGCCGATATTTAAAATGTGCTTCGGGAGCGAGTGCAATTGGCGCAGATGCGGCAAGGCGTAATGGCAGACATAAAATGCTGAATTGAGATTACTGTTAATCATCTCCTGCCATTCTTCTATACTTAGTTCTCCTATATCCTTATGAATAAAATCACCAACATTATTGATCAGCAAATCTAATCTACCGTATTTAGTTATAGTGTCATTAACTAGACGCTCAGCGGCTTCTGCTGTTCTTAGGTCGTAGTCAGAACTGCGCACTACTAATGGCTGTTCATAACCATGTTCGATTAGAGCCTCTGAAATCGCCTTGCCAAGACCTTTATGGTTACCAGTAACTATCGCTATCTTCTTAGCCACCATCACCTCGCTCATCTGTGTAGATCTTCACCCATGAGGCTTGATCGCGGTCATGATAAAGCACATAGGAATCACCATCTAGTGCTATTACCCTAAACACTGGGCTTGGGATTTTTATTAAACGTCTACCTATAGCTAAGTTAGTCGGGTATCTACCACCATTAATTAGTTCGAGGTAGTCAGCATTAAACGGTTGGAAATACAAAACTTGTTCGGTATTAGCGATTAATAGATAGATGCGCTCGCCGTGTTTAGCTTTACGAGCTAGGCCTTTTTTATCATAACTTATGGGTCTGGTTACAATTACGGCATAATCACCATTACCATCTAGATCATAGTCATGATGCAGGTAACGCAGTTGTGCACCTTGAGAGACACTGATTAATTCTTTGCGAGCATAGTCATAGTAGTCGATGAATTCTGCACGTTTAGCTTCATCAAGCTTGCCAAGAGAAGAATTGTAAATCTCCAATGGATAGAGGTCATAAACCGAGGCGCGTTTGAATTTAGTACCAAGCTGCTTAGCTATAAGTTCATCCAATCTTAGATCGTTGGGGGATTTGTTGACAAGCGCTTCGAGCTGTCTTTGCATTTGCCAGTTATTTATACTGCGTTCTTTAGTGGGGATCGTCACGTCGCTTCGCTCCTCACGATGACCGGTCGGCTTAGCATATCTAAACTTCTTCTCTTCAAGGTCTATTACTTTGTTCGAGTTATTGTTTAGATTTTGCACTCGTGGTTGGGAGCGCAAAAACGTGACGTCAGTCACATTTTTGCTATGCGTAGTGGATTGCGCAATGACATTGGGGGATCCTTCGCTGCGCTCAGGATGACGCGATACTTGCTCAGGATGACGAGCTAGTATAGGCGCCATTAAACAGCAACTAATCAGGAGAGATAAACAAGCTTTAAGGCTCATGCCTATTTAGTTTTAGCACTATCTACGCTACCGATAAACAATTTTTTATTGGTTTTATCTTCAAAAGCACCGAAGCCATAGTATTTTTCTAGTCTATGCTTACGCAACTCTGTACCATTTTGTTTTTGCAATTCTTTAAGGCTAGTTACTATCTGCTCTTGTAAATTCATAGCGGTGCGCTCCCAACCTTTATGTGCGCCACCCAGAGGTTCAGCGATAATAGCATCAATTACACCAAGCTCATAAAGATCCTTAGCTGTAACTTTAAGTGCAGCAGCAGCTTCAGCAGCCTTGTCGCGGGTACGCCATAATATAGCAGCACAGCCTTCTGGACTGATAACTGAATAGATAGAATTCTCCATCATCAGAACCCTGTTAGCGACACCGATAGCAAGCGCACCACCAGAACCACCCTCACCAGTAACTACAGCTACTACTGGCACTTCAAGCTTAGCTAAGGTCTTGAGATTTTCAGCAATAGCTATAGACTGGCCATTAGATTCAGCATTCAAGCCCGGATAAGCACCCGGAGTGTCGATTAGCGTAATAACTGGCAATCCGAAGCGATTAGCATACTCGAATACACGCTTAGCTTTGCGGTAACCCTCAGGTTGCGGCATACCGAAATTGCAATCTTGATTCTCTTTAATACTGCGACCCTTACGAGTTCCGACTATCACACAGGGATTACCTTCGATTTCAGCTATAGCAGTAAGTATCGCCGCATCATCAGTGCCGGCTCTATCACCATGCAGTTCTATCCAGCGATCACAGATCATATTCAAGTAATCATCAACATTAGGACGATTCGGGTGTCTAGCGATTTTGGTTATATCTATAGGGCTAAGGTTACGGTAGATATTTTCTTCTACTTCCTCGTATTGTTTTTGTAGCTTAGCCAGAGACTCTTGATCTTCTTGTGAGCTGGCTCTGCGCTCTAGTTCTTGTATTTGTTTTTGGATAGTAAGAAGTGGTTTCTCGAAATCCATTGGGATTTCTTTTTTGGGTTTAACTACTACTACTTTAGAGTTACTAACAGAGCGTACACTATCTTCTATCTTAAAATTCTCGGGGAAATAACCATGTATTCTGAAGATTTGTGCAAAGCTACTACGCAAGTCTTTACGCTCGATGACCATATCAATTTGGCCATGAGCTAATAGATATTCAGCGCTCTGAAAATCCTCAGGCAGCTTCTCACGCACCGTCTCTTCGATCACACGTCTGCCAGCAAAACCAATCCTGGCCTTAGGTTCAGCAATAATAATATCGCCAAGACTAGAGAAACTCGCTGCCACACCACCGAAGGTAGGGTCAGTTAGCAGAGATATATAAGGGATACCAGCAGTTTCAAGTTCATCAAGAGCTATGCTGGTTTTAGCCATTTGCATTAAGCTGAGTATGCCTTCGTGCATACGTGCACCGCCAGAACTAGAGACCGCAACGAAAGGAGCCTTAATTGCTATAGCTTTATGCACCGCGCGGACGAACTTCTCGCCCACTACACTACCCATACTGCCACCAATAAAATCAAAATTCATCACGGCAAGCACGGTCGGAACACCTTCAATAGTGGCAGTACCTATACAAAGTGCTTCATTAAAACCAGTCTTCTTAGTAGCTTCCAGCAATCTAGTAGCGTAAGGCTTACCATCATTAAAATTCAGAGGATCCTGAGCCTTAATCTCAGCATCGAACTCCTTGAAGCTATTAGGATCCACTAGTAGGTTAATACGCTCACTAGCATTGAGGCGGCCATGCTGCCCGCAATTCTGACAAACCTGCAGGTTGTTCTCATAAACGCTACGATGTGCCGTAGTACCGCAGCTTTTACAGGATACCCAGTTGCGCGCAATCTCCTCATCACTAATATTGAGGTTCTCCGATTGGCTCTGTTTGCTGGCGAATTTCTCGCTGCGTTTGGCTCTAAAAAAGTCTCTTAATCCCATAGCTATTATTATACTATAGGTATTGACAAATAGTCAAGGGGGTAAAAGCCGCTCTGGCCTTGACCAGAGCCAATTTTAAACATAGTATTAAATTTGGATAATAGTGTCCTTATGCTGGGAGATCGGTATTTACTGCTGGAAATAGACAAGGCTGAAGCCGAGTTTTACCACCTGCCTAATTATGTACCCTACCCCAAAACGCAGCAGGGGGCTCTTAACGATATCGGTTTTGATTGGGATCTTTCGGTAGAAGCCATGCGCAAGCTGGTAGATGAGATGGATATTGAGGAGTATAAACCTTATAAGTTATTTGTTAAGAAATGGGATAACTACAAGGCACTATCTCAAACCATTAAAGAAGAGCGTTGGCGCGATGCTGAAAAAATAGTGGATAAGATCTTATCCGTTGACTTATTGGATCCTTCAGCTTACTTAAATCTCGGCTTTATATTCAGACAACAGGGACAGCATGACAAGGCTGAACACAGCTACCTTAAAGGGCTTGAGCTTATTCCTGGTAGCTTGCCGTTTATGGCAGGACTAGCTAAGACTTATGAGAAGCTCAGCAAAATCGACGATGCAATCTACTTATGGAAGCGTATTTGGGATAAATCTGCCGGCGATCATCAAGAGAGTGAAGAAGCTATTTCAATGTTAGTAAAGTATAAAGTTTTCGAGCGTGTGGAGAAACGTGACCCGGCTACTAAACGCAAATCTCTTAAATATATCCCCGGCGATAACTTCGAGAAACTAATGCGTAAAGAGTTCCAGAAGAACTATAATGATATAGAAGCACTTACTGAGCTTGGACTCAAGCTCATCAATGAGAACTTCACTAAGCTATCAATCAAGGTCTTTGAACGGGTTTACCAGCTATCACAACTCAGAGCCAAGCAGGTTGAAGGACGAGAAATATTAGCTTAAATCTGGTTGTCCTTAAGCATTTGCTCG
>JAYVUR010000210.1:0-14732 GCA_043787715.1 Candidatus Melainabacteria bacterium | reverse complement strand
GCTTATGCTAACTATGCAGTCTATAACTGTGATCTCTTAATAGCTGTAGGTACTAGGTTCGATGATAGGGTGACTGGTAAATTATCAACCTTCGCGCCTGATGCTGAAGTGATTCATATAGATATAGACCCCGCTGAGATTGGTAAGAACCGTAAGATGCGCAATGAAATCGATATTCCTATAGTCGGTGATGCAACTTTGGTTCTAGAAGAATTGCTTGTTGAGATAGCTAAGAATAAGCCAAGCATCAAAGAATGGTTGAAGAAGATTAATGAGTGGAAGTTTGAGCATCCTCTTGATCATGATCCTATTGCCGGTCAGTATATTAGCCCGCAGTTTATTTTCAAAGTATTAGAGCGCGAGTTCGGTGATAAGGCTATCTATGCAACGGATGTTGGGCAGCACCAGATGTTCGCAGCTCAATATGCAGCCATTAATCAGCCGCGCAAATGGCTTACTAGTGGCGGCGCTGGTACTATGGGCTACGGCTTGCCAGCTGCTATGGGCGGCGCTGCGGCGCTGATGGATTCTGAGGGCACGGCTAATGACCGTAGTGATGAGACTGTAATTAATATCACTGGTGATGGTAGTTTCCAGATGTGCGAGCAGGAGCTGGGCACGCTTAAAGCCTATGATCTAAAAGTTATAAATATCATTTTCAATAATAAGAATCTTGGCATGGTACGTCAGTGGCAGGAACTCTTCTATGACAAGAAATATTCTCATATAGATCTTAACCACGGTAGTCCAGACTTCGTGAAACTGGCTGATGCTTACGATCTTCCCGGTTATAGACCTAATACTAGAGAGGAGTTCGAAGAGGTTATTAAGAAGGCTAAAGCAGATAAGAAGGCTTGTGTTATTGATGTGCCAATGGCTTATGACATGAACGTTTGGCCCATAGTGCCGCCCGGCGGATCTAATGTCGATATGATGGGCATCGATAGTTGCACTATTAAAGATGACTTTGATTTTGAGGATCAGCGCTAGTAATAATTTATTCTATAAATAGTTCAAATTGGTTGCATGCTTGAAGTGGCGCCGCCGCCGCCGCGCATGTGATCTTTGGTTAGTTTTACTTTCTTGTATACGGCTCTTATGCTTATGAGCACTAAAGCCTAGGTTTACCTTGCAAAACTAATCCTCTCGCTAGCCTTAGTATTACTAAACTTATGCTCACCGTCTATCAGTTGATAACTCAGTTCACCATTAACAATAGTATGAGTCACCGCTGAACTGAAATTCATGCCTTCAAAAGGTGACCAGCCACATTTATATAGTATGTTGCCAGTATTGACTTGCCATGCTTTAGCTTTAAGGTCTATCAGGGCTAAATCAGCATAGTAACCTTCGCGAATATAACCGCGCTTAGATATTTTGAAACAGTCTGCCGGAGCGTGACACATCTTCTCCACCACTCGTTCGAGTGATATGCGTCCTTGCTTATGATGTTCAAGTAAGCTGAGCAGAGAATGTTGCACCAAAGGTCCGCCTGACGGGCATTTGAAATAACTATTGTTTTTTTCTTCAAGAGTATGCGGCGCATGGTCGGTAGCTATAACATCGATACGATCATCTAGTAGTGCCTGCCATAGTCCAGCTCTATCCGCAGCAGTCTTAATAGCTGGGTTCCACTTAATGCGGGCACCGCGCTCAGCATAGTCCTGATCTGAGAACCAGAGGTGATGCGCGCAGACTTCTGCCGTAATCAGCTTCTCACCGGGTTTGCCTTTGTCGAGTAGTTCGATTTCGCGTGCCGTGCTTAGATGCAGTATATGTATTCTGGTTTTGTGTTTGCGTGCTAGCGTGGTTGCGAACTCTGTGGATTTATAGCAAGCTTCTTCTGAGCGTATTAACGGATGGCACTCTAATGGTATTTCTTCGCCGTAGCGTTCCTTGTAAGCAGCTGCGTTCTTGCGAATAGTCGGTTCATCTTCGCAGTGTAAGGCGATTGGTAATGAGGCGTTAGCGAATATATGCTCAAGTGTCTCAGGCTTATCAACAAGCATATTACCAGTCGAAGCGCCTAAGAAGATCTTAATACCACAATTGCTCTTGGGATCAGTGCGCAAAACCTCGTCAGTATTAGAATTAGAGGTCCCCATGTAGAATGAATAATTTGCCCATGATTTGCTTGCTGCTAGCTCATATTTAGCTGCAAGTAATTCTTGAGTCAGTACGTTAGGCACGGTATTAGGCATCTCGAAGAAGCTCGTTACCCCGCCGGCAAGAGCTGCGCGCGATTCAGTATAAAGATCACCCTTGTGGCTAAGACCGGGGTCACGAAAATGTACTTGGCTATCTATTATCCCTGGGATAAGATGCAGACCGCTAGCATCTATAATTTTGCAGCCACTAGTAGTGCCTTGATAATTAGAGTCAGCTATATATTTATCTTCTATAAGAATATTGGTTTGGGTGATTTTACCCTCATTAATAACGCGAGCGTTAGTAATTACTGTTTTTGCACTCATGGCTTCAATAAATATAGCAAAATCAAGGGTTTTCGCCCATAAACTGCTGCTCACTTAAGTCTTTATACGTCTATATGCAAGTTGCTGCAAGCGCTAGCGTGAATATTCCAGCTCGATCAACAGAACAGCTTCCTTCTGCCAAGGTGCTGGCTGCTGCTAAAAATATTTTGGTTAATGATGTTAGTGCTAAGACTGGTAAGCGTATAGGTGCTGATCCCAAGAAAGTAGATAAAGCTCTTGTCGCAACTTTCAACGCTGCTATTAAATATGGTTTAGATCCAGTAACTCTAATGGCCGTTCTCTATAAAGAAACTAGGTTCGATACATTAAGAGTAGGTTCAAGAGGCGAGCGTGGTATTGGTCAAATACTTCCGCAAACAGCAAAAGAAATGGGTTACAATTGGGCGCAACTCTCTGCTGGTGATAAAACCATTAATTATCAAATTGAATGCACTGCTCATTATTTAGCGAAAGTTGGTTTGAAAAACTATAATGGTTCCCAAGCTTATGCTAATGATGCCGCTAAGATAGCCTCGCGTATTCGGCATGCTGCACGTATTTAATTCTGTAAATGAAAGGGGCTAAAATTAGTCTTATAATCATAGTAATCTTCGTTTTCTTTGTGCTTGAGGAATAGCACTAGCTGCCGGGTTGCTGGGTAAGCTATCACTTCCCACATCACTTTAACTATATAGTTGGTGATCATAATTTTGATAATGAGATCGGTGGGGAAGCCCTGCATACCTATAAAAGCTAATGGATAGAATATGAGAGTGTCTACTAATTCTCCTGTCATGGTTGAACCGATGAGACGCAGTGCTAGATTTTTGCCTTGGGTTAGAACTTTAAGTTTAGCTACAGTATAACTGTTAACGAATTCGCCGCAGAAATAAGCAAACATACTTGCCGCACTAATTCTCATACTAAGTGCGAAAATTTGTTCATAGGCTGGCTGCAAAGTCCAATGCGGATCTGGCGGCAGGCTGACTAAGATTTTGATGATGATATTAGCGATGATAAGACTAATAAAACCAGTCCAAATTACACGGCGGCTTTTATCGTAGCCGTATACTTCAGTTAGTATGTCGCCAGCAAGGTAGGATACGGGGAAGAAAAATAATCCAGTGGTGAAGCTTATAGCAAGACAGCTACCTATAACTGGCAAACCCCAAGAAGCTAATAATCCAAGTAAATTCTCTGGTGCCGGAATTAACAGTTGGGTAACTTTAACGCTAGCAACTAGATCAGCTAGTAATAGCACCACCACAAAAACTACGGTGATGATATCTAGGTATTTATAGCTGCGCTGCATGATAATATTTAATCATATGCTACGGGGACTGCTACTTATACTAAGCCTATTATTGCCAGCAGATGCTGCTAAGCGTTATCAGGCTAAGGTTTTGTCTGCACATGATGGCGATACTGTAAGAGTGCAAGTAGGCTCCAAAGAACTAAGAATAAGATTATTAGGGCTCGATACTCCAGAGATAGACCAAGCCCCTTGGGGCGCACGGGCGCGCATTGCCTTGTGTACGGCTTTGGGTTCAGTGCTTTGTGATTTTAAGAATACTAAGATTCGCTATGAATACGATAATCTTAAACAAGACAAATACGGGCGTGAATTAGCCTATATTTATAATGCTAAGGGTGAATTGGTTAATGAGCTCTTGCTCAAATCAGGATACGCTGTAGTATTTATTTTAGAGCCTAATACTAGGTACGCGACAAGACTTAAGGACGCAGAAGTCTATGCACGCAAGCATAATCTAGCTATCTGGCAGCCAGAGTTTGGCCTCACTCAGAGTCCCTATGAGTTCCGCAAGCGAAAATTTAAGACACAGCGTAAGGGAGCATCTCGCTAAGGTTCAGCGCAACGTGCTAGGTTTGCCAGACTCACCAGCTATCAAGCTTGATGCTATTAAGCAAGCTCGCAGTCTTGATAAGCCGGTTAGGGAAGAGCCGTCAATCGATGAAGCTTATAGTAAAACGCGCATACTTAGAATCATAGATACGCTTAAATCACATGGTGCTGCGGTAAGCACCGTAGCTGTCGCTGCTGAGCTTGGGCTGCCAGCCGTGATGCTTTATCAAGACACCGAATTATTAGATGCTATTTATTCAGCAGCGGCAAGTAGTGATGACTATCATGATCTTGCGATATTACAGGGTGCTGATGCGTTAATCGCGAAGTTGATACGCGATAATAAATCGCTTAAGCGCAAGAATACTAAACTTAGTTCAGAGCTAAATGAAGCAGCGACTGAAATCAAAAAAACTTTTGCTGATGCTTTTGCTCAAGGTGCAGCGATGCGTTATGGTGAAGCTTCTGTAGTGGATCACCAATTGCATCTGGAGAAATGGGCGCGTGGTGTTTTATTCTTGGATCAATCTGAACAGCTTGATTTGGATAAGATTAAAAAATCTTACAGGCAATTACTTACCTTGGTGCACCCGGATCAAAGCTCGCGCGACACTGGTGCTTTGATGAATTCCTTACAAGCAGCCTATAGATTTTTATTAGAACGTTACCAGTATTAATAGTGTAAAATCTAAGCCGTGCCCCGGTGGCGGAATCGGTAGACGCAACGGACTTAAAATCCGTTGGTAAGCAATTACCGTGCCAGTTCAAGTCTGGCCCGGGGCACCATTCGTTTTATCTTTGTTGACTCGCGTTTACAGGCTTATTCGCTATAAGGATCTTTAAGAATTGGGTTGTTTCTTTGGTTCCAGATTTAGTAATTGTTGCGCCAGTTTCGGGGTCTGTAAATCTAACTTTGGTCTGTGCAAGATTGCCTTGTTCTTCGCCTCTGCTTACATTAAACGATACCTTGCGTCCGCTCTCGGTAGTTATAGTTCCATTTGCAGAATTGACGCTATCTTTTAATTGATATGCATAGTGTGTGATATTTATTTCTTTTGGATTATATATACTTGTGTCACGCTCCAGGCTTGTTTTTGCATTAGTAATTTTCTGAATATCTTCGCCTTTGATTATTTTGCCATTGTATCGCAAATTCTCGAATCTATTATTAGCTGTATCATATTCTGCACTATAGTTCTCATCGCCATTTATTGTTAATTGCATTGATTTACCATCGTTAATTGCATTGCCATTACGTGTCATAACTTTTATGGCTGTACCACTAGGTATATCTAGATCTTTAACAATTATTTGCTTGACATTGCCAGCGGCATCATCTCTTAAGATCATCTTCGCTTGACTATCTCTTCGGGTCCAGTTCTCTAGGCTGGTTTTAAGGTTAGTTCTATCTTTGTCTGCTTCGGTAAATCTTCTTACTGATGATTCGTCAACAGCTTTACCTTGGTTCTGATCAATGGCAGCCAAGAGGGTTTTACCATCATAACTAGTCTCTTTGCCATCTTTTGTTGTAGTCTTGATAGTAATATCCCTTCGTTCGGCATCAGAAATGAAAATCACTTCATTACTGCCCCTCAATGTCCCATCTGCTTTTTGACTTGGTATTTCTATAAGCAAGCCATTAACACCATCGATCTTAGTTTTACTAGTCGTGAAGCCTTGACCTGCTAATGGGATTATTGATACTGATCCAGAGTTGTTGCAGTGTAGTTTCCCGGGTTCCGTAGTGTCTATCGGTATATTTACATCTGCTGTTTTGCTTAGATCTGTGACTTTATCGAACGCTGCTAACTTCCCCAGATCAGTTCTAGTTTCATATAGGGTAGGCGGTTTTTTGGTTTCTGGGTTTTTAGGGGCTGGTGATAATTGTGCCATCGATTGATAAGGGCTGGCTTTATTAGCAGCAGTCCCGCCAAAGCTATCGGCTTGGTAGAATTTTTCTGGTGCAGCAGCAGCAGCTTGTTCTTGCCTGATTATTGTAGGCATAGGTTCTTGGCTTTCGAATGTGTTTATGGTTGAGTTGAGCTCCATGATCGTTTGTTATATTCCTTTTATTTACTGGCTATTAGAGTTTTTGCTAATTTAGCTTTATAAGCCAGCATTAATTCTACTTGTTCTGCATCTCTAAATGCCGTGGCTTCTTCTGAACGCCTCTTAACAAGTCCATTGCTTATTTTTTTCTCTTTGGTGTTTGGGTCAGTATATTTGCACCAACCCTTAAATTCTATTTCTGCTTGATCTAGATTTCCGTTCTTTAGTTCTTTTAGGCATTTAGAGTTTAATACACCTTCTATGCCAGCGTTATAACTCAAGCTCACTAATGAATTAAATAATTTTTGAGTGATAGGTACTCCCTCTAGAGCTTTAGTTAGTCTTGCGGCTCTTCTGTTAACGTCTCTTTGGAACCAATCAAGGGCTTCTTCCTTGGTAGTTGTCATTCCCATTTTTACGGTTTTGCCATCTGGCAAGCGGGTTGTACCGTAACCTATGCTGGGGACACCCGCTTGGCATTTGTAAGCTACTAGGTCTGGTTTGCCTCCAGTACCTTCGAATCTCATGATATGTAATTTACCTTGATCATCGATTGCTGTTATTTGAGTAATTTGTACTTTGTTTATTGGGTTAGTGTCTATTATTTCTTTACTGACTATTGTTAGCTGTCCTTCGATTTTTATATCTAGTTTTTCGGCTAAGGCGAAGAACTCGATCATCTGGTTTAAATCTATTACACCTTGGTTATTTATATAGTTCGATATTTGTCCTTTGTCATTTTTGACTATTGCTGCTTGTGGTTTTATTAGGAACCCGTTTTTTGCTATTTGTTCGGCATACCTAAATAGATTTACAGGAGCTTTGCCATTGAATATTAGTTCTGGTTTAAGTGAAGTGTTAAATGCCAGCCAGCTAATGAATTCTTTGGGATTAAGTTTATTATCCTCGGCTATTTTCCACAGTCTATTCAAGGTCTCAGGCTTCAAATTGTCTTTATCGAGTTGTAATTTCCCACCAGTCTTGGTTTCGGATTTATTTTTATCTGCTTCTAATTTGGTTATGAATGTTTTAATCCAAGTAGCTTTATCTACTTCATTGTTAAGTAGGCTGGTTTCAACTATGCTACCTATGCTAAGTTCTGGACCGCCTGATTCACGTGGTGCTGCTGTGCTGAGATCTCTAGTTACGATTTCTGTTGCGATTCTAACTTGCAGTTTGGTGCTTGCTACTTCTATTGCGGCTTGTTGGGCTTCGTATGCTTTATATTTATTCAGCTCAGCTTCGATAGCAGCATAAACTTTTTTATCAGCACTAGTTTTGCAGAAACCTACTCTGTAGCCATTCTGTAACCCCTCACCTAGTTTTTTTTCGTATATATTTCTTGCTTCTGTTCTTTGTTCTTGTAGGAAGGCTTGATCGCTTTTGCCTCTAGTTAGGAAACTAGTGCGATTGGCAACATCTTTAATAAACTCTTTGGGGCTTATTCTGGATTCATAGGCTATTTGCCAAAGTTCTTTCAAGAATGTAACATTGCTGTGTTTCGGATCTGTACCGGAGGGCTTGCCATTGGCATCTCGTTGTTTTAAGAGTATTTCAGTGCTAGCAGTTAACCACAATTCATCTTCATGGCTGTAAGGATAGGACTTCGCTATTTGCGCAGTTTTAGCCGTATTGGTGCCATTAAGGCTGGCGGTAGAAAGCTTTCCCCCCATACCCCAATTAGATATTATCTAGGTTAAGGGCGCGTTAACCCTGCCGATAAGCCCAACCTTAACAATCACTCTATTGACAAACAACCCAATCATAACAATCTTTTAAGCTGCCCACCCCTTGTTTCTTAACCTTGAGTCAGTATAATGATTTTACTTAGGTGGAACCCCTATCTCCTCTTAGCAGGACAGGCCCACAGCCCTAGCGGCACAAAAGGTTAGAAGAGTCCCTCAAAAACTCATCAACAGTCCCGGTTCACATACTTTATATAAAGGAGCAAGTTAATGCCACGAAAAAGAGGTAAGTCCGCAACTATGGATTTGGATACAGATATACTCACTTACGCATCTGGTGATGCCATTATTGATGAGCAGGATTTTGATGAAGCTGAGGACATTAGTCTTGAGGCTTTTGATGGCGATGTAGATTCTGCCATTATTTCATCAGGTTCACGCGTTATTAATAGAACTGATGCCGATGCTGGCGATGATCTATTAGATGGTGGTTCACCATTGTCTGATGACTCAGTCAAGATGTATTTGCGTGAGATCGGCAGAGTGCCGCTACTCACTGCTAAGCAAGAGATAGAGCTTGCGCGCCGCATCAAGAAGAATGATATAGAAGCTAAGCGTAAGCTAGTGCGCCACAACCTAAGACTTGTGGTTTCTATCGCTAAGAAATATATTAACCGCGGTTTGCCTTTTCTTGATCTTATTCAAGAAGGTAATCTAGGCTTGATTCGTGCAGCTGAGAAGTTCGATCCGGAGCGTGGTTATAAGTTCTCTACTTACGCTACTTGGTGGGTGCGCCAAGGTATCACCCGTTCACTGTCTGATAAGTCTCGTACTATTCGCGTGCCAGTGCATATGGTTGAGACCATCAATAAATTCAAGAAGATCGCACGTAAGCTTGGTCAAGAGCTTAATCGTAGACCTACTGAAATTGAACTTGCTGAAGTGCTTGAAGTGCCGCCAGCTAAGATCAAAGAAATCGTAGCTGCGATGCGTACGCCAGTATCACTAGAGTCACCGATAAGCCCTGATGATGATGGCAAGCTAGAAGACTTCGTGCCAGATCAAACTCTCAATCGCAGACCAGAATACAGTGCTACTGAGCAATTGCTGGCTGATGATGTAATTAAGGTGCTTGATACTTTAACTGAGAAGGAGAAGGCTGTAGTGCAACTTCGTTTCGGTATTGATTCAGGTCAAGAGCGTACACTCGAAGAGGTGGGCCGTAAACTCGGCATCACTCGCGAGCGCGTGCGTCAACTGGAATTCAGAGCTCTTAAGAAGCTAAGACATCCAGAAAGAGCCGCTAAGCTCAGAGACTACCTCGAGTCAGCGTTATAAGTTTCGTTGGACAAACAACAAAAATCCCCGGTAATGCCGGGGATTTTGTTTTATGGCTATGATATTGCTATGACTGTCCCTTGTCTTGTCTGCTTGCAGCCAGTTCAGCAGCAGATCGCTGAATTGCAGCAGTATCGTATTCTTAAATGTAATGTTTGTGATTTGCGTTTCTTGGATCCGCTGCCGAGCACAGAATGTCTTGAGAAGTTCTATGCCAGTCATGAGAATTATAATCACTACGCTAAAGTCGCTGAGCGCAAACTCAAGAGTGGTGCTACTAAAATTAAACGCTTGCTTAAGTACACGAAGGGGCGTTCTTTCCTAGATATTGGTTGTAGTACTGGAGCTAACGTAGAAGCCGCAAGAAGATTGGGCTTCAAGGCTAGCGGTATTGATTTGTGCCGCCAGTCTATAGAGTTCGCTAAGGCTAATTATCCAAGTTGTGATTTTAAGATTGGTGATATGACCGTGCTTAATGATAAGTTTGATTTGGTTTTTTGCACTGAGGTTCTTGAGCATGTAACCAAGCCGCATGAATTTATAGCTTCTATTGCTAGTGTCATGAATACAGGAGCTGTTTTGTATATGACCACTCCGGATGCTGGGCACTGGCGGCGGCCGCGGGATTTTAAGACTTGGAAGCATGTGCATGCACCAGATCATCTGGCTTATTACCAGTTAAGTACGGTCAAGCGCCTCTTATCTGAGCATGGGCTTAAAATCCTTAAAACGCAATGGACGACTAGAACCAATATCCAGTTTATTGCTAGGAAGCTTACTTCTTCTTAGTATATTTAGTCTTAAACTTATCAATACGTCCAGCAGTATCGACAATCTTGTCGGTGCCAGCATAGAAAGGGTGACAATTAGAGCAGATTTCAACCCTGATACTCTCCATGGTGCTTTGCACTAGGAATTCAGCGCCGCATACACAGCTAGCGATAACGGCATTAGAGTTAGGATGAATATCTGTCTTCACAAGGTTAAAATCTTAGCATAAGGCTCTGGGGGCTTGTTATGCGATAATTCTTAAGAGTTTCTGGTACTTTTCTAGCTGCTCGTTGAGCCTCTCGCTAAGTTCAATCTGGCTGCTTAGCTCTTTGTAGAGGGCTCCTAGCTCTTTTTCACGCTCACCTAGCTGCCATTGTAGCTTCTGTATCTCGAAATTCTTAGTCTTAAGTTCCTCTCTAGCTAGTGTGCCTTTGCTATTTTCCGAACCCGTATCACTAGAAGCTTTGCTGCGTATAAACTTCTCCACCTCTTCATAGCTTGAATCCCAAAGCCTATCGTAGTCAGCAGTCCTATAATCAGGGCCGGGGGCTTTAGTCTGGCTTTTATTAAGGCTAGGTTTAGGGTTCTTGATAATTTGATTTTATACTCAAATTTCGCTACTGGCAATGATTTTGAGCCCATGCATTTATTTTTTGCTAATATATTATGTATGTCGGATAAGAAACTAGATTCTAATCAAGTCCCAGCTTTAATTGAAGAGAACGCTATCACTAATGTTTTAGCGCAGATTCAAAATGATCTTGCTGTTATTAATCAGCATAAACACGCTTCGCCAGAATTTCGTGCGCTGATGGACGGCTATGTTACTAAAGCCAATGAGGCTGAGTTCGAAAAAGTTAAATACAAACATATAGAAGAGAAGCATGAAGAATTGCGTAATGAATTGCGCATGCTTAAAGAACAGGTCAAGAGACAAGAAGCTGATCTTGATGCTACTCGCGAAGCGCTTAAGGCTTCTGAGTCGGATCTCTTCAAGGTGAGACAAGAGTTCACTTATTATAAAGACAGCGCAGATTCTAAAATACAAGAGCTGTCAGAAGATAAGCGCAATGCTAATCAGAAGCTGCGTGATCTTCTTGCTGATAAAGAACGTGCATCATCAGAAGTGCAGAACGCACAGATGAAAGTGATGGAAGCTAATCATCGTTATAAGCAGCTTGAGCAGGAGCGCGGGCTTGATAAAGACAATTATGATAGAGCGCTGCGTGAAACTGAGAATTTAGTGGCTGAACTGCGCGAGCAACTTGATCTTAGAACCCGTGAACTTGAATACAAAGATGCGCTCTTAAACCAGCTAATTAAGCAGGTTAGTGAGCCTAGTACTGTTCTTGCTAGTATGGCTCAACAACAACAGCCGCGCCCGCAGGTGCAGCAACAGACTTATCGTCCTCTCAATGAGCCATTGCCTAGCCAGCAGGCGATGAACGATTTGCCTAATGAATTCAAGCGTGATTTATTTGCACAACCTAAGTCTGGTTCTACTTATAGAGTGGAAGAGCCAGCTAGACCAGCAGCGATGCGTTGGGGTGCTATTAAGAAGTAATTTGTTTTGAGTGCATGGACTTTCCCACCTTCTGCTTATAGCACTGACTCTAAAACTATTTACTTACTTGGTCATGCAGAATCTTCCGCTTCTGTAAATGGTACGGGTATAGAGCTTGCTGCTAATGGTAATTTCGCGCATCTTCATAAGCTGGAGCTTGGCGAGAATAAAATTACTCTAGATATAGATGGGGTACTAGAGACAAGAATAGTAACTGCTGTGGCGAGCAAGCATAGTTATCCTATCGCTTATGCTCAGCCTTATGCAGCTTGGATTGATGCTCAGTCTTCCACGCGAAATATTCTTAGGTCTATTATTGTTGATGCAGATGGTATTAGAATACCGTTTGCTGCTGAGCCGAAGTATCGGCTGTATCGTCATTGCGAGGAGCCATTGGCGACGAAGCAATCCATTGCGGGCGAGCGTAGCGATGAAATAATCCATATACTTGAAATCCAAGACTGTGACTATGATCTAGATTGGGTTTACTATAAATCTGACGCGGATAATATTATTATTCAAGAGGATAATATTGTTATCCAAGGTTCTAAAATTCTTATACCGATTAAGTTTGAGGGAGAATTGCTGTCAGGATTTAATAATGGTTTTTTGGAGCTTAAATTAGTAGCGGTTGAAATTGGCTTAGGTCAAGGCGTTTGTGAGCGAGGCGCCGGAGTTGACTTAAGCGTCAATGAGGACGCCGAGCGAGCAAACAACGCAGAGATAAGTCAATTGCGACCGCTACTGTGCATTGATGCTGGTCATGGTGGTTCGCAATTAGGTGCTGTATCGCCGCGTGGTGTATATGAGAAGGATCTTAATTTGCAACTAGCACTTAAATTGAAACAAGAATTAGAGAAACTAGGCAAGCAAATAATAATGACTCGCGAAACGGATATTGATGTTTCACTGCAAGATAGAGTTCAAATCGCAACTAAGGCTGATTTGTTTATTTCGTTGCATCACAATGCTTTGCCGGATGCAGGTGACCCTAAGCTTGAACGTGGCATATCTCTGCATTATTATCAGCAAGCCTCAAGACCTATGGCGCGTGCTTTGCTTGCAAGCTTGCTAGCTGCTACAGGACTTCCCGCGCATGGTTTATATCGGCAGAATTTGCATGTCTTGCGTGAATCGAAGAACCCAATCGCTTTTTTACTTGAGTTAGGTTTTATGATTCACCCAGAAGAATCTGAAATTATAGTTAATGAGAGCTATCAGGACTTAGTCGCCAGCACTATGGCTAAGTTTATTGCTTAATGACTAAGTGTTAGAATATTCTAGAGTGTCTATAGTTAATACAGATAGATATGACAGCATCATTATTGGCTCGGGCATAGCTGGGCTTAATCTGGCGCGTAAATTATCTCAGGCGGGGCAGAGAGTCTTCGTCGCAGCCAAGGAAGCTGTAACTGAAGGTTCATCTAAGTACGCTCAAGGTGGGGTGGCAGTCTGTAGCCCACTGAATCCTGAGGATAATTGTGATAGTCATATTGAAGATACATTGAGGGCGAGTAAAGGGCTTGCTAACCCTGATACGGTAAGAATGATAGTCACCAATGCTTGGCCGCGCCTAGAGGAACTAATTAAGTTCGGGGTGAATTTTGATAAGGATTTTAATATAGAGGGTTCGCATAGTTATTCTCGAGTGATGCACGTTGCTGATGCTACGGGTAGGGCTATATTGAAGCCGCTTTTAGATAGGGTTTCACGCAATCATTTGGTTTCTATTGCTCAGGGTACTGAGTGTATTAGTCTCTTGAAGTCTAGTGCAAGAGTAGTTGGTGCGCGTTTCCGTAATATTACTAATGATGAGTATGATGTGCTGGCTGATAATGTAATTTTGGCTAGTGGTGGTTTGGGCGGACTCTATGAAGAATCTACTAACCCTTCGATACTGACTGGTGATGGTATCGCTCTTGCCTATGATGCTGGTGCTGAAATCGAAAACTTAGAGTTCGTGCAGTTTCATCCGACGGTCTTCTTCGCTGGGCGTAGTAATGCTAAATTCAAGCAGCGTAACTTCTTGATTACAGAAGCCGTGCGCGGTGCTGGAGCGCTTTTGCGCAATATTAATGGAGAACTCTTCGCGCAGAATTATCACCCAGATGCTGAACTCGCTACTCGCGATATTGTAAGCAGGGCGATAATTGCAGAAATGAAACTTACTGGAGCCGACTGTGTGTTCTTGGATATGCGCTCTATACCGCGTGATACTCTTCTGACTAAGTTTCCTAATGTTTATCAAACTTGCAGAGACTATGGTTATAAGCTTGAGCAGGATCTATTGCCAGTGCGCCCTGCGGCTCACTATAGTATCGGTGGTATTAAGACTGATATTAATGGACAGACTAATATAGATGGACTTTGGGCTCTTGGTGAGTGCGCTTCTAATGGACTGCACGGTGCTAATAGACTTGCTAGTAATTCATTGCTTGAATGTATAGTGGTGTCGGACTTCGTGGCGACGGCGGTGCTTAGCAAAAACGTGACTGACGTCACGGACTTGCGAACTCAACCACGAGTGCAAAGTTCAGAGCTGTTTCGTGCTTCTAATTATCCAGACTGCGCAGACCTCGATCAGATCAGATCTATCCTCGACAAACACGTCGCCCTTGAACGCAGTGCCGAAGGACTTAATTATGCGCGTGCAGAAATATCTAAACTGAGTGACTCTAATGCTAAAACTACAGCTCTACTACTTATAGATAGTGCACTTGCGCGCAAAGAGAGTCGTGGCACTCATTATCGTAGTGACTATCCCAATACTTCAGTAGATTATGAACACTCTACTGTCATCGCTAAACCACCATGTCTAACCGTATAGTACGCACTCGCATAGCTCCCAGTCCTACTGGTAATCTGCACCTTGGTACAGTTCGCACAGCGCTTTATAACCAAGTTTTTGCGCGCAGGCATGGAGGTGAATTTTTATTCAGACTAGAAGACACGGATAGAGAGCGCAGTAATGAAATCTTCACGCAAGA
>JAYVUR010000209.1:0-6198 GCA_043787715.1 Candidatus Melainabacteria bacterium | reverse complement strand
GACTAGTAGGTAAGTAGATCATATGCTTGCGCTTAGCGGGTAGTTCAGCTTGAGCTCTTATTTGCTTATAAGGATTAGCATCCATCTCTATGCCGAGCTGTTCTCTTAGCGCGCGTTCATCAGCGATATCGAGCTTAGTAGCTATTATTCTTATGTATTCAGATTGTTCAACCTTGTTGCGAATATAGCTTAGGTATTTAGCAAGCTTAGCTATGCAGCGGCTCTTGGTCTGCGGGCTTGAGTCACGCGCTTCACCTATCACTCTGTTGATTTGATAATCGAAGATTAGTGGCGCAGAAGTGATTAATTGTTTGAAGGCTTCGGCTCCTCCTTGATGACGTACTAGTTCATCGGGATCTTTGCCGCCAGTCACTCTAATAATGCGGATTTCAGCGCCGACACCAGAGCTTGCTTGTATAATAGTTTCTATAGCTCTTTCGGTGGCTTCCTCGCCTGCTCTATCAGTGTCGAAGCAGAGATAGACGCGCTTAGAATCGCTATGTTTGCATAATAATTTAGCTTGGCGCTGGGTGAGAGCTGTGCCTTGGTTAGCAACTACATTAGTGATGCCAGCTTGATGTAGTGATATTACATCGAAATATCCTTCTACTACTATTGCAGCATCTTCCTTGCGAATGGAATCGCGAGCAATATCAAGAGCATAAAGATGATCACCCTTGGTGTAGATATCACTGTCTGAGGAGTTGAGATATTTAGGACTCGGTTCAGTGCCGGTCTCGGGGTTCATTAGTGCGCGTGCACCGAAGGCTATAGTATGACTGCGCTCATCGCGAATAGCTATCATCAGCCTGCCTCTGAACCTATCATAGTAAATGGGTTTGGCTGGGTCTTTATCGCTGCGACTAGTGAGTCCAGCTTGATGACACTGCTCGTCGCTGACACTAAGTTTATCTTTGATGTAGCTAGTGAGTTTAGCCCAATCTTGTTTATCTGCTGGTGAATAACCGAGTTTGAATTTATGTATAGTCTCTGTAGTGATGCCACGTTCATTAAGATACTTACGGCAATGCTCAGCTTCTTGCGAGCCTAATAATTTTTCAGTGTAGTAATCGGCAGCGAGTTCGTGCATCTTAATAGCGAGGCTAGTTTTTTCACCCTGGGCTTTAGATTCAGCGCTATATTCTAGTGGTATGCCATATCTGCGCGCTAAATCTTGAATGCTCTCGGAGAATGTCTTCTTGTGATATTCAGACCAGAACTTGAGTGCGTCACCGCCAGTATCACAGCTAAAACATTTGAAGATTTGTTTAGAGGGGCTGACGTACATTGAAGGTTTACTATCCTTATGAAAAGGACAAAGCCCGAGATAGTTAGCCCCGCTACGTCTCAGCGGTACGTGTTCAGAGATAATTTCTACTATGTCAGCGGCGTTTTTGATTTTGGCGATAATGTCTGACACTAGGCTTTGATTATATCTTTAGTGTTGCGCGTTAATAGCTTAATTTTTATCAATAACGATGTAATTATTTTCAAACCTAAGTTTGACTTTGTCGCCGGATTTTAATTTCAATAATTCACGCACTGCTTTTGCTTAATTGTCATGATATAATTAACCTTATGAATACCAGCAATGAACTGTCCAGCCTTGCTGCTGCTATATCTAAGTCGCAATCTGCTAGTTCGGTGCATGAACAGCGAGTGCAGCAAGCGGTATTAGGGCAGGGAACTGCTGATATCACGGCTCAAGCTGCCGAGTTTATCTTAAGAGCAATGTTGCGTGCCTATCAGGAAGCTTTGCTAGTAGAAGCGGGCGAAGATCTTAAAGCTCGCAAGGCCTTAGCAACAGCTTAATAGTGGTATATAGTAGAAGAAGTTCTTAACCTTCTTAACCATTATTCATGAGCGTCAAAATACTACTTGTAGATGATGAGGTCAATTTAGTAGACCCGATGTCATATACCTTAACGCAAAAAGGTTTTGATACTGTTGTTGCCTACAACGGTAAAGACGCGCTTAGTATGGTGATCTCTGATGCACCAGATTTAATTCTCTTGGATTGGAGTATGCCCGAGCTTTCTGGTATTGATGTGCTGAAGAAGTTACGCGGAGATAGTAATTTCCTGCCGGTTTTGATGATCACTGGCAAAAGTGCCAAAGAAGATATAGTCGAAGGATTGGAAGCTGGCGCTGATGATTACATCACTAAGCCCTTTAGTTGGGATGAACTTATGGCGCGTATTAATTCTGTGCTGCGTCGTGCACAACTTAGAGGTGGTGGCGAGATTAAGCGTGTGCGCTTCGGTGATCTTGTCTGCGATACTACTTCTCATCGTGCTTGGATGGGTGATAAAGAAATAAATCTGTCGCCGCGTGAATACGCCATGCTTGAATTATTCGTTACTAATCCTAAGCGCGTCTATTCGCGTGATGAGCTGATAGAGAAGGTTTGGGGCTTGGATTTCGATGGCGATACTAAGACGGTAGATGTGCATATCTGTTGGATACGCCAGAAGATAGAAAAAGACCCATCTAAGCCTAAGATCTTACAAACAGTCAGGGGCTTTGGTTATAGATTAGGTGGCTAGAGTTGTTCTAACCAGAGCTACTGAGGATTCTAAAAGTTTTGCCCAGCAGATTCCATGTGAGTCGTTAATTTTTCCGGCGCTAGAATTCTTGGCACCTGCTGATGATTATGCGGCTCTTGATACTGCTATTCGCCGCAACCCAGATTATGCTTGGTTAGTGTTTTTGAGCCAGAAGGCTGCTGAGATTTTTTTTGAGAGGTTAATTGCTATTGGCGGACATACTTTTCATCTTCATCCCGGTCTTAAGATCGCTTGTATTGGTGCTGCGACGCGTAGATTTATTGAAGATGAGATAGCTTTTCCTGTGGATTACTGTCCAAGCGAGTTTAACTCTGATGTTTTTATTGATGAATTCCCTGTGGCGGCAGGTTACTCTGAGATGCGTGTGCTGGTGCCGCGCACGGCGATGGTGAATGATGATTTTGCTGAGCGTCTGAGCAGGCGCGCGCTAATGAATGTAGATATAGTAGAAGCTTATACTACTGCTTGTCCTAAGTCGGCACCTGTAGCTGAATTGGAGCAAGTATTGCGCGCAGGTGCCTTGATTACGTTTACTAGTTCACAGATAGTTAGGAATTTTATGCAACTTACTAGTTCTGTTGATAGAGAGCTGTTAAGGTCCGCGCGGGTGATTAGTCTTGGACCTAAGACCACTAAGACTATAATGGAATACCAGCTCTTCACTAGTATTATTGAGTCCAAACCCTCTACTTTAGATGCGATGCTTGGTGTGATAAAATCCTCTATTGATGAACAGTCTAAGACAAGACCCTAAAAAACCTCTAACTCGTGCTTCGGCTAAGAATAATACTAAAATTCTAGCGCTTGAATATCAGGATATTCGCGAACGAATAATAGAGGAATTAGCTCTTAGATCTTGTTTCGAGAGGGATTTAATTATGCCTTCTGGTCGTATCGTCAATCACGATATTGATGTCGCAGCGTCATTGCTGAATTCTGAAGTGGGCTTGCTTGCTTCACTAGCAATTTTGCATAACTTGCGTGATGAAGTTGATTCTATTGGTGGTGATGACAATAGCGCTAGGCTGTTAGCTCCCGCTCTGGCTCAAGTAGCTTTCCTTAGAGGAAGAGATCTTGATGCTTTCTTCGTACGCTCTGAACCTAAGCAAATTTCGCATCATAAGTGGCTTGATGGTCATCTGTCGGAACAGGCTAGGGTTTGCATAGTGCAGGATTTGGTGGTGGACAGTTCTGATCTAATCAATACTATTCGTAGACTGAGAGATGAAGTGAAAGTAGAAATAGTACAAGCTATAGCTGTAGTTGATAGGCTTGATGGTTCGCGTGAGCGTCTCAGAGACTTGGGAATAGACTTCACTGCGATTTGTACTATGGATGAGGTGCTGCGTAAGTATCAGCATAATCGTAGGTCTAGGGGGTAATTCATGCCAGAGCCGCGTCATCCTGAGCGCAGCGAAGGATCCCCTCGCTTAGTCGCAGACTATCATAATCACCCACAAGCTCATAGGACAGATTTGTATTATAGTCCCGAAGTTCTGCAACCTTGGGCAGACAAGGCGCGTGAACTTGGATTGCGCGATTTAGCTTTTACTGATCATGATCGCTATAAAGCCGGTGTGGATTTCGGTGAGATAGATAGATTGCGCGAGCGTAATCCTGATATTAAGATCCGCTCTGGTATTGAACTTGATAATGACCCAGAGACTGGCGCTGATGGTCGCCGCTGGGTGGAAGCGAATTGGGACAAGCTTGATTTCGTGCTTGGTTCGGTGCATTTCGTTGAAGGTTTTCCCTTCGATCATCCTAATTATATTTCTGGTTATGCAGAGAGAGATATTAATGATCTTTATCGCAAGTATTACAAGCTTATACAAGATACTGCTAGATCTGGCTTGGTAGACGGGATTGGGCATTTGGATTTGATTTGTATTTTTAAATACTTCCCGACAGAAGATATGACTAGTCTCTATGAAGAGACGCTTGATGTGATTAAAGCTTCTGATGTCACGATGGAGATTAATACGGCTGGTTTCCGCAAGCCAATAGGCAGGCAGTATCCAGATATGGATTTAATTCGCCGCGCTGTCGCTAAGCAGATCCCACTCACTATAAGTAGTGATGCACATGCAGCTAAAGATTTGAATCTTAATTACGATAAGCTTGCTGATATTTTGCGTGAAGTTGGCGTGACTGAAGTTGCGATATTCCATAAGCATGTTAGGACTATGGTGCCGGTGTTTGTCTAGCGTCATCCTGAGCGAAGCGAAGGATCCCTTTACTTGTTCACGAAGCTCGGCCCAACCTTGCAAGTTTTAATCTCAATACGATCCTTGTCCCAGACTTCATTAATAATATAAGGCTCGATTTTGAGGTACTGGTCAAGTTCGGCAGCAGTCATATCAAGGGTGATGATCGAGCCTATCATCTGGCCCATCTCATTAGTTAGAGCCGCACCCATAAGTGCTTTGCCTTCGGCTCTTAGCTTATCTATCAGGGCTATATGTTCAGCCCGGCAGGACATGCGGCGATCTAGCGAATAGGGGCTATCGTAGGCGATTAGGACGTATTGGCTTGCTTGCATGGCTTTATTTTACTAGTTGCCATACCCTCCATGTATTGAAGAAATTTTCAATTACTATTGACAGGTCAGCTCAATTCTGTTATATTAACAATGTGCCAAAAGGTGATTTAACAATAGGTGCAAAAATTCAGGCTTATCACGACGATTTTTATTCGGGTTTTCGTGCAGAGGGGTATCGAAAATCGGCGGGAGTGCCTGATGGTGTTGCTGCTCCTAATATCAAAGATGGTAGGAAGCTGACTAGAGCAAACATAGTGTCTGAAGCTGCTCGATATGCGGCTGCTGCGATGTCTAATCATGAAAAAATAACGGCTGCTTTTGCACTAGGAAGACAAAGAGGCGTATCAGCTTAGTTAGATTCTTCAAACACCTGCTGCTGCATCGCCTCAGCTATCCCGAAGTTTTGCTCTGACTTAGCAACTTCTTTAGCGATAGCTTCATCCATAAATTGAAAATATATATCTTCAGCCATACCGGCACTAAAATAACCTTGGCTGTTGGTTGTTGGGCGCATTTGTTTAAGTGACATCTGGATAAATACCGATTCAAAATCCTGCGCTGCTTCAGTCTCGCGCCTAGAACTCAATCCCTGAGCCTCTATTAAATCAAAATTAGTTACAGGATTGATTTGCATTGTTAAATTTCCACCCTGAAATATTCTTGAGTGCCGAAGCTATCAGTGAGTACTAGCCACTCACGTGACTTAACACGGCTGGGGAACTTGAATTCATAACTAAACTCAGAATTAGCTGGGATTTTTTTATTGTCGAAGAATTTAAACCCTTGTTCTGGCTTTACTACATAACCTAGACCATCAACGATTTTAAGGTTGTTAAGAGAGATGGACTGATCTAGTTCATTGTTAATTTTGATAGCAAGTTTATTACCGTTGCGCTTAACTATATCTACGGTTACTCCCGTGTTAGCTGCTTGCATTTGCTGCTCGACTATATTTTGTTCTTGCATGCTAATCATCTTTACCGTCATGGGCGTGCCCGGCACTATTTCAAGATCTTCACCGTGATCAGCTACGAAGCGTACTAGTGCGATTCCCGCTCCCGCAGCGGCTCCTATGGTAGCGATATTACT
>JAYVUR010000208.1:0-2187 GCA_043787715.1 Candidatus Melainabacteria bacterium | reverse complement strand
CTGGAATCGTAGTCTCTGAGAGCATCCGCATCGCTGGTGATGAACTTAATGAAGCGATCATGGCCTACATGAAAAAAGTATATAACTTAGCTATCGGTGAAACTACAAGTGAGATCATCAAAATCAAACTCGGTTCGGCTTACAGGCTTGATGAACAATCTGAACAAGATCAAATCGAAGTGCGCGGACTTAATCTACTCAATGGTCTGCCGCGTACCGTGCGCGTATCACGCCCTGAGATTCGCGAAGCGATGTCTGAACCACTCACTGCAATAGTCGAATCGGTGAAGCGTACACTTGAACGTATACCACCTGAACTTGCTTCTGATATTTTTGAACGTGGCATTATGCTTGCTGGTGGTGGGGCGCTGTTGCGCGGACTTGATGAGCGCATCACTCAAGAGACTGAAGTGCCAGTGCATGTAGCTGATGATCCTCTTAGCTGTGTGGTGCTAGGTACAGGACGTGTGCTTGTAGATAAATCTTTACGTAGAGTATTGGAGCTTGCTACTGGGCCGCAGCTGGTATAGTTAGGCTTTGTCGAATTCGCTCATCTCTCGCTGAATGCGAATACGTAGTTTCTCTTCTCTTAGCTTGATCTGCGCTTGATTAAGATCCTTATTAATTCGTTCCGCCTCTATGCGAGAATTAATTTCCTTCTCAGTCTCGAAAGCTACTTCCAAAGTGTAAACTCTAGACCTATGAGTACCGCTGTTCTGCCAACCTGGTGTGCTTCTGAGCACTTCCAGCTCCTTACGCAAAGGAGCTTGCAATATATCTCTAGATGCAGACATGGTATCAGAACCTATCCCAGCCATAAAGATCTTATTAAGTGGCTTGGTAATTACAGTGTCGACAGGCACTTCTCTGTAATAAGCATGATCATCAACAATAACTGCTTCACGAGAACTGAAGCTACTTACACTATGGTTAATAGCATTTGGGGAGCTAGCAATATTAACAGACAAGTCCGCGCCCTGATATCTATAGTAAGGTTCTGTTGCACTATTGCCAGAAAAAACTCTAAGCATAGCGACCTTCTCTGCTTTACTAAGACTATCAAGAGCCTTACCCTTAACAATAGTATCGCTAGCAAGCTTCTTCTTCTCAGCCAAGGTGTGGTATTCCTCCTTGCGAGAATAAGCTTGCCCCTCTGCTTCTCTTGCCTTATCAATTAAATTAGACTTACCCAATTTAGCCAGGGTATCATTGGCTATTTTTTGCATCTCACTATTAAGTCCGCCGATAATGGCAAAATTATCAATCATAGTATCACCAGCACTACGAGTCACTACATTCAAATAGCTCTCTATCTGCTTAGCGATAAGAGACTGATAGCTCACATCCTTCACGTAATCAACGGCCCTACTGACATCTCTCTTACAAGAATCTAATTCGACATTTGACCAAGTTGTATAACGACTCCTGTCAAAAGACGAACCACTACACGAAAAGAAACTAACAGTATCCCAACCATCTGTCAATTCACTATTAATCTCTGCTGCTGTCATTGACCCTATCTTAGGTCCCTTCGGATCAAGAGCGAATTTGTTAAAGCTAGCCATCAATTCTTCTCTAGATTTTGGCGTAGTCTTGGCTGCTTCAGCTATAGATTTAGCAAAAGTATCTCTAATATATTCTCTTGCGGTTTGCAGATCTACTTGAGTTTGCTTATACTGCTGTGTTATTTCTGCAAGTTTAATAGCAGGATCGGGGCTGCCACTTAATTTAAGGAAGGAACCAGTATCTTGACCAGCATAAGTAGCTTGATATAGTGCTGGTATCTCACGCTTATACTGAGTCTTGACATCATTGAACTCCATATTAAGCATGGTTTCTGCTATTTCTTTTTGAGCTGCGCTAGAATCTAGACCTAAGCTTGCAGCAGCATCTGTCGAAGCGGTCGAATTGAGCATAGCAATTACCAATTCTTTAAGTTTAGCTGGATTCCCAGCGTTATCAATATCTGCTTTGTTTCTTACACTGATAGTTTTAGCAGCCAGCTCAGACAACTTAGATAATTCTATTTTTTGACCAAAAACTTCAAGCTTACCGTCTTTAGCCAGCGATGCTAAACCTTTATTCATGCTCCAGCTCAACAAATCTGCATCAAACCTAAAAGTACCACGTTCCCGAATTCCGACTCGAAGTTAAATTTTTAGATTATACTCACTCATTAATTAGTAA
>JAYVUR010000207.1:0-15943 GCA_043787715.1 Candidatus Melainabacteria bacterium | reverse complement strand
GTCTTCGGCGCCGAGCAGCACGGGCATATGTTATCCGTTGGCTTCGATCTCTATTGCAAGATTCTCTCCGATACCATCGAAGAGATGAAAGGCAATATGAGCGCCGAAGATCTTGAGCGCGAGACCATGATCGATATTAAGATTAGCGCTTTCTTCCCAGAAAACTGGCTCAGTGATCCTAAGCAGCGCATGAACGAATACCGCAGGCTAGCTCTTATACGCGACGAGAAGGTTCTTTCCTCACTTATTACCGAGTGGAACGATAGATTCGGCAAGCTACCTCTTGAGACTAATAACCTAATTGAGCTGGTTAGACTTAAACTACTAGCAAAAGCAGCCAAAATTGCGAATATTAACCAAGAAGGCAATTTTATTAAAATTAACAATGATATGCGCCTAGGCAAATGGATACCCTTACAGCGTGATTTAAGCCCCGAATTGCAGTCCAAAACCAGCTTCAAAGCCGGTACTTACGGCTCGCGCAATCAAGAGTCCTATATTAGTATTAATATCAGCCATATGGATAATGAAGCCATTTTGGACGCAATCAAGCAAGTGGTATTAAAATTAAAAGAGTCTAGTGAAAGCTCTAGTTAAATCTATAATAATCCTCAGCGCTTCCTGCCTCGCCGCAGCAGCAGAATTGCCCATCGACGAGGATAAGATCTTATTTGATTACAAAAAACGCTTTAACGATATTATTTCTTCAAGTATTTTTGCGACACCGGCTGAACTCAGATCTAACCTCGCGCTGCGCCAAGAAATACTCGATTATGTCAATAACAAGGATCCCCATACTGCAAACAATGAGAACCTATGGAACTACTATATAACAAGTAAATTCGGTACTCGAGCAGAGTTCGAAGCCAAACTCAAACAAGGCTATCTTGACGAAGCCGATGTTAAAGCTCGCTTTATGGACAATCTAGTTCTATTGAAGTATTTCAAAGACTCGGTAGAACCTAGAATTAGAGAGGATTTGCACAAGCGCGGTGAGATATTAGATTACGCCGAAGAGCATAACGTGGTATATGAATCCGAAGCACTCAAATACAAATTCTTCAATATAGTAGAAGAGTATGGTGGACAAAAACGTTTTGAGAAATACCTTAACGAGAATTACCTGAGCATTGCAGATGTTTTTTATTTCGCCAAGAGTGATTTTATACTGCCTGTAATTCAAGAAGATTTATTCAAGACTAAACTAGCTCAAGATCCGGCTTATTTAGAAGGCATAGAGAGAGATATTCAAGAATATTACAACAACCACAAAGAAACCAAATATCATATCGAAGATAAATATTACGTCAGAGCCATCCATCTAACCAAGGAAGCTGCCAAGCTTGGCGAACAAAGAACTCCGATGACGAAACTCATCGCCGAATTGAACAATTCTAATCCTGAGACCTTGGCCAAAGCAAGCAAGCTCACAGAGCCCATTAGCCGCAATTCTAAGCTTTACGATAATGTTATTAAGAATGCAATCATCGGCAAAGCTGCTGGCTATATCAGCCCAATAATAGAGACTAAGACTGGCTTACATATATTTATAGTCGATAGAGTAGAGCCTGCTTATTGTTTAAGCTACGACGAAGTGCGCGATAACCTCTATCAATTTATCAAGGAAGCTAGAATTAGAGAGATTGAACTGCCTGTCTTAAGTCAACTTTAAGAGTATAAGAACCAGAATACCTATCTAGAAGCTTAGCCGGTATTGGCTTAAGTCTTTTGATGCTTGATATAAAACGCTTACAAAACTCATTGTAAGTATTACTCTTACTCGGTTCAGTCATCAACATCGCTGTAATAAAGCCACTGCTAGCTTCAACATTTAATTCAACAGAGTTATTAAGCTCTTGCGGATGCAAGGTAAGCTGCTCAACGAGGCTTGCTGGCATAATTTTTAATTCTTGCTGCCACTTATGATGCAATAGCGCTAAATTACGCAAAAGAGCCTCTCTATAAGCTGGCTCCATTTCAGAATCTGAAAATAACTCAGAGTCTGTACCATGCAAAATCAAATCAAGCTTGGATTCTTTAATAGTGTAATCAAAGATATCTAGGACATCACGCCCCAATACAGATTTCTCCTCTACCTTCATCAAAAGATCATGAATAACAATATCTCCACCCTGAGAATCTTGCACAATCAACTCTGGTGCCAGTACATATTTCTCTAATTTGATATTAACCAGATCTTCAATACTCGCGGCAGCAATATCCTTAGGTAAATTACGCAACTGATAAATATAATCAAAGACATTTAAATCAAGCTCATCAAGCTGCTTAACACTAATACTAGTCTCAAGCTTAGTGGGATCAAGTAGATATGGAACGTAATTGATATCATCAGGATGCAATCTTGTTAGTGCTATCACTTGATTATTCGCCAAATCAACACTTACAATCCTCACTGGATTCATCTCCCAGAGCGGGCTTGAATAATAAGGACTAGTAGCTGACAATAAACTAGATTTAAGAATCAAAACTAGCATTAGCGCAAGAGCGGCGGGCACTACTATAGTAAGCAAACAGCCGATCAGGCTAAAAGTAGCCAACAGTGGTTTAGTAATATAAGGAATAAGCGGAGCTTCAATAGCCTGAGAATCGCTAACTATATCTTGCAAATTACGCTTGCCTTGATTGAAGAAACCAGCTAAATAACCAAGTCCCAATATAAGCAATGAAAACAAGGAAAATAAATAATGCAGCAAGCTGCGCTGCAAGAGCAGTGGCTTATGCTCATAAGCAGTGACTTGCTTGATACCCAATAATAATCCAGCCAAATTATAGCCAGTATATGCCATCACTAAAGTATCGAGCATGCTAAAAACAAAAGCCAGGATGACAAAGACCTTAATTTCTTTAAGATCAAAAATACTATAAATGGCAAAAGCTAAAAGCAAATAGATAAACAAACTTAGATAGCCCGCTGCCAGCCGCTGCCATGATCCTGCGATTTTATAGTCCATCACAAATATTCTAACCCAAGCCACGTCATTCTGAACGCAGTGAAGGATCCCCATACTGCCACACTAAGGGATCCTTCGCGCTACGCGCTCAGGATGACACTAAAACAAGCTCTCGTATAGTTTATCAATAAAATCCAGGGTCTCAGTATAAGAAGGAAATCTGAAATCTATAGCTTCCCCTACGGCATCTAATTTAGGACCAACAGAAATATTCGCTACTTTCATTTTTTTATTGGGGTATTGCTTCTGGTAAGCCCTAAGCCCTTTCATCGCCTGATGATCTGCCGGTGAATCACCGAACATAAACACTTGAGTCGGCACTGTATCTAAATCCTTATGCAGTAATATATCCCAGATTGCATCACCCTTATCATACTTATACTTAGTATCAAGAAATATCAACTCCTTGCCAAAATCCGATATCTTCCAGCGATTAGAATGTTCGAGCAAGAAATTAATCTTAGATAAGGCTTCTTGTTTGACTTTGCTATAGTCCTCGGTATCGAAATACAAGGCAAAATCTCCCGGAGTCACCAAAAAATCTATATCAGAAACTACTTCGCGCCCAAGTATATCCTTGAGCAAATCTATAAATATAACCGTCTCATCATATGAGCGTGAAAACTCTTCGCGCGCATAAGTCAGCACATCATTATCTATCATCTGCCTGCCGCAACCACAATACTTACGCACATTACGCGGGAAATTCGACCGGAACAGATCTATAGGACTGCGTGCCGTAAGAATAATAATTTCAAGTCCAGCTACCGTATTAAGTTCACTCAACTGCTTGGCTGTCTTCGCTGCTATCTTCGGGTGGCGATGATCTAACGCTTCAACCATATCTGGTCTTAAAGTCCCATCAATATCAAAAATCAAAAAATATTTGCGACTTGGATCTAAGCTCTTATCGTCTTTAAATAAAAACTTGGTAAGCAAGTCTGAACTAGTACTTGGCATTCTGCTAGAATCTCGATGCGCTAAAACGCATATAGCTATATTATTCCACAGTCCAAGTAGCAAATAACAAAAGCTGCCTCTATCTTATCTGTCCAATCTTATTAGTAGATCACAGAGTTCTTGAAGACCCATAGTCTCCCCCCTGAGATTAGCAAGCTCCAAACTCTTAATCAAATCAGCATCATAAGCGCCAGCTTTAAGTGCATTATTCATAGTTTTACGCCTGTTACTATAAATGGTCTTAATCAGCCGCCTAAGCTTAGCTGCCGCATTATCGATATTTAGAGCAGCAAGATCTACAGCTGGCTTATCACGCAGCTTAATACTAATGAAGGTCGAATCTACCTGCGGCTCAGGCATAAACATAGAACGCGGCACATCGAAGAGTTTCTCAGCTTCAGCCCAATAATTTACCAAGAGGGTAAGTGAACCGAAGTCCTTAATTCCAGGCTCTGCACAAATCCTATCAGCAAATTCTTTCTGTACAAGAATATTAATCTCAGATATCAGGTCGCGATTATGCTTACGCCCATCTAGATCTTCACCAATCTCACCCAAGAGATGAGTAATTATGCGGCTAGATATTTGATAAGGAATATTAGCTATGACTTTCAGCTTCTCTTCTTCACCTTTGCGAATTTTCTCAGCCAACTCGGTACCTATCAACTCTTCAACTTGAGTTTGCAAGACATCACCGCGCTTAAGTTCAAGATGAGGATTAGAGACCGAAAGCAGCTTAAGATCAGTCATACAACTAGCATCAAGTTCTACAGCATAGAGCTTGCGCACTTGCGGCAAAAGCTTCTCTGTAAGAAAACCTATACCCGCACCTATTTCATAAACCAGATCCCCATTCTCTTGCGGCTGCCCAACAGGACTAACAGTGAAGCTCACTATATCTTCAAGTACAAGAGAGCTGACAAGAAAACACTGACCAAGAGCTTTTTGCTTGCGAAACAGCCGCGATCTCTCAATCAGATCAGGATCATGAAAGCCATTAGGGGTTTTTGTTTTAACCACGGCGCACCAATTTATCTAATTCACCACTCGCCTCGAGTGCGTGAAGATCATCACAACCACCCATACTCAGTTCATCAATAAAAATCTGCGGTACTGATTTGCGGTTACCCTTAGTTTTAAGCGACAAGGCTTCACGAGCAGGCTCGTCACCATCCAAGCGAATTTGCGTGTAAGTAAAATCCTTAGTATCAAGCAGCGCCAGTGCCTTCTTGCAGTAAGGGCAGTGATCCCAAGTATAGATTTCGATTTTGGCAGCTTGAGGCATTAAGAAAGTTTTGCAACCTCTCTCAATCCACTTAGTAATTTAGTAATCCACGGACTTAATTTATCAACAGCTTGAACACCTAAACCCCTAAATTTATTACCAAATTCTGCTATTTGCTTAAGCTTTGCATCAACTAATTCAAAAACATCTCCCCCTGGTACTTGAGGCGCCTTAATTCCTATTGCCGCAGTAAATTTCCCTAAAGCGTCTCCACAATCTTCATATTGACTTTTAAACTCCAGAGCGGGTAGCGAAACATCTGGAATAATAGATTTGCCGATCGCACAAAGTGCCTCGGCTTCCGGTCTCTTAATATTAAGGGTTCTCTCAACCTTAATAACATCTCCACCACGAATGTTATTTAATAAATTATTGAGTTGCAGAATCTTAGCACCATTGAGTAAAGTATCAAGCATGATTAGAATAATAACAGATAATTACACGCTCATCAAATTTATAGATATACACATAGCAAAATAGGCTTTAGAATGTAATTGATGCCTTTCTCCCGCTACTCTAAACTAACCCAAGAAGCCCCGGCACCCCAAGCCAAAAGATTAGGTTTAGATCCTGATCCAAGCGCAGGTACTAGATTTTTTTTACATACAGTATCAGCTATCAGCAGCTTACTATTGCTACTGTTTATCTTCACTGTCAATCAGATCGGTCCAGATCAGCTCGCTAGCCTAACAGAGATAGTACAGAAAATTCCGTTTCTCGATATCAAGTTCTCTACAACATTAATAGAAGATCTTAAGTTCGCTAAACCTATAACAATCTTCATAGTTAGCGTTATGGCTATCTACGCTTCTTATGCCGTTATAGACCTGCAGCGCAAGAAGAAGCCAGAAACAGTTAAACAAATCGACAAATCATATTTCTCTGAATCTGGTGATATCTCTTACGCGATACACATACTTTTACTATTACTAATACTCGTCAGTTCATTCCTCAATTATCACCCCAAACCTAAAATCAAAATCACTGAGATTGAGTTTGTCCCCACACAAATAGAATCGCGTAAAGCCCCTCCTGTAACCAAACGTAGAGCTGTGAAACAATCTGTCAGCTCAGGTAAACATGATCCCGAGAAGCCAATCACACCAGTAACTCAAGCTGCTGGCAAACCCAAAGTCTCTCCTAGTCCTAAACCAGAAGTGAAGGCTGAACCTGTCAAACAGACAGAAACTAAAACCAACACAGCACAACCGATACCACCTAAACCACAGCCTCGAATGGCTAAGCCGCAACCCAGTCCAGCACCAGCTCCTAAACAATCAGCACCGACACCCAAACAAACTAGTTTTGCTCCAAACACTTTTGCGCCACCAAGCCCAAAACCACAAGTATCTCCGCAAGCACTACCACGCGAAGCCATGCAACAAGCAAGAATAAATCCAAGTGCAAGCTCTCTGCCAGTACCTAAGACTTATTCATCTGCGGGCGGTATCGGTTCTAGCAGCTCAGGCTCGGGCACCAATCCCTCACCCAAATTCGATTCAAGCGGAGCTGGAGAGACTTCTAATCTAGTTGCGCGTATAGCAAGTATCCCTAAAGCACCAAGCATGGGTAATGGCGGCGCCTATGGTGGTCCATCTAATCCAGACGCTAATGACAACCCTAATGGTCCAGCCTCATTAGGAGCACGAGCTGATGTGAACTTCGGTCCCTATATGTCAGCATTGCAACGCAAAATAAAAATGGCATGGAAACCACCAAGAGGCACTGAATCTAATCACATCGTAGTGATGTTTGTTATTAACAAAACTGGCTACCTGCAAGACATTCGGCTTACAACTCCATCCAAATCTCAAGAGGCTAATGCCGCAGCTCTAGATGCAGTTAAGCGTGCAGCGCCATTCGATCCACCACCAGCTGGAGCGCCGCCTACTTTAGAGATAGAGTTTACTTTTGACTATAGTGTCTTTAATAATAAGGAGCGCTGGTAAAGCCTCGTCATCCTGAGCGAAGCGAAGAACCCCTTAGCGTTGACTATCAATGACAGTTACAAAGAATAGTAATATAATAGAGAGGAAGAACAATGGAAGAACAAACAACATACGGTAACGAAGATCTAGGACTCGCAGATGCAGCAGGCTTGAGCCCTGACAGTGTGCAGCCAGATTATGACTTCTTGTCGTCATTCTGGCAGTATTTCCAGCATGATGCCATCTCTTCTATTCCAATTACCATCTGTTCTTTCTTAGTTATTGCGGTTCTTATAGAGCGCATAATGTTCTACAACAAAAATAACCGTGACATATCTAAGTTCATCCACAACTTGCAGCACCAGCTCGAGCGCGCTGATCTAGAATCAGCTCAGCTACTCTGTACTCAACTTGATAGTGTCACTGGTGAAGTTGCCGAAGAAGGTGTGCGTTTACTCGCCGTGCAAAAGGAGGATTTTGCAAGAGCTTACGACATTACCGTCAATATAGTCACGCGTAAGCTACAACGCTATCTACCTATACTTGGTACTATCGGTGCTATTGCACCTTTCCTTGGTTTGTTCGGTACAGTATCAGGTGTTATTAAAGCACTGTTCCATATGTCTCAAGGGGCTGAAGGCGCCTCACTGAGCATGGTTGCAGAAATCTCTAACGCTCTTATCGCAACAGGATATGGTCTTGCTATCGCGATTGTTGCAGTGGTTTGCAATAACGTTTTTTCTAATATAGTTAAGCGTTACGTAGATGACTTCATGCTCCTAAAATTATTATTCTTGAGTTTTGCGAATACTGAATTTAAGGTACCAGACACTAGCCGCTTCAGTCCGGAACCACCTAGTGACGATGGTGGCAAACGTAGTCCCTATCCGGAGTTCTTGAGGTAAAACAATGTCAATAGGCGGAAGCAGTAGCGACAGCGAATTCTCAGAAATCAATATCACGCCATTAACGGACGTGTTCTTGATTCTATTCCTTATCATGATAGTGATAGCGCCTATGATTCGCGAGAGCGCACTTAAGGTTAATCCCCCTATCGCCAAGCACGGTCAAGCTGCCGCTTCAACCAAAAACAAAGTAATTAATCTAGAGATCTCCGAAGAAGGTCTTATCGCCATTAACGGCAAGAAACTAGCTGAAGAACCACTAGCACCAGAACAAGTAGAGCCGCAAGTAACTGCACGCCTCACTGAAATATTGGCTGATGCCACCTATAAAGATGCCCCTCTTAATATCATCGCCGACTCCGAAACTAAACAAAAATTCGTCGTCGGTGCCATGGATGCTGCGGCTGGACTTGGACTTAAGAAAATGAATATAGTTACGGTTTCTAACGTGAAATAGCTGCTTTTGTCCGTCTGCGTTGTTGTCCATCGCGCTCCGCGTCCTCATTGACGCATCAGTCAACTCCGGCGCGTCGCGCTCGGACGCCTAGCATCCGAAACAAAATCAGCTATTTCATGTCAATCAAGGAAGACATAAATTGAGTAATATTAAAATCCTCAATATCTTCAATCCCCTCTCCCGTCCCCACCAACTTCACCGCTAGTTTATACTTGCGCAGTAAATTCAAAACTACTCCAGCTTTCGCCGAGCTATCATACTTAGTAAGTACTATGCCGCTAAGTTTAGTTGCTGCATTAAACAATTCAGCCTGCGAGAGAGCATTCTGCCCGGTGCTAGCATCCAATACTAGTAGAGTCTCTTGCTTAGCCTCTGAGGCGTTTTTATTAATAACATCACTAAGCTTGCTCAGTTCCTGCATCAAGTCAACTTTAGTCTGCAAGCGCCCTGCCGTATCTATAATAATGAGATTGTAATCAGCCGCTCTTGCTAGCGCCCGATAAACGACAGCACTAGGTTTGTCCTTCTCGAGTGCAAGCTCTATATCCACCCCGGCTCGCTGCGCCCAAGTATCAAGCTGGCTCACCGCCGCCGCCCTAAAAGTATCTGCCGCCACCAGCAATACCTTAAATCCTTCTTGTTTATATTTATAAGCAAGCTTAGCAGCGCTGGTAGTCTTGCCGACACCATTAACACCAACCATGGTGATAATATTTAGCTGCTCCTTACTAAGCTCAAACTTAGTACTAGGCATATCAGTACTAATAAAATCACTAAACAACTTAGCTAAATCACTGCGACTGATTTTTTTAGCCAATAAGCCACTTATCTGCTTCCGCAGATACTCACTGAAATCCATCGCAAGTTCAGGACCTAAATCCGAACTAATCAGAGCTTCTTCCATTTCTTCAATATCAGCAAGCGATAACAAGTCTTCCGTATTGGTTGCAGAGCTGAGTTTGAAGCTATTAAAAATTCGGGTAAATAAATTCACGAGCCAAGGCTAATTATAACTAACGAAACAAGCTTCTCAAGGAGTCTATGCAACTAAAACCCAATCCCTCTACCAACAACTACGGTATTAAAGCCTGCTGCAATTAATTGCTTAAGTGCTATATTCACTCTTTCTAAACTTAATTCATTGATAGTTTTTACCCATTGCTTAATGTCATTTGGAGACTTGCTATTATCCATCTCATCAAGCATCGAGCCTGAAGCTGTCTCCGGACTAATATATTCAGTACTGAGCAGCTCTGAAACAGCGGTCATTTTAATCGCATCAAGCTCAGATTGATTCATGCCTTGATTCGCGAGTCTTTCAAGTATACGATTAATCAAAACAAGAACTGGCTTAGAGTGTTCTGGTTTCACCTGAATTCTAAACTCACAAATCGAACCATTAGCATAAGGTGCCAGGTTTCCGCTCACCGTATAAGTCAAGCCGAACTGCTCGCGAATTACTCGCCCAATATATGAATCGGTAGAACTGCCGCACAAAAACCTAATCGCTAAGTCCATCGCCTCATAGTCAGGGTGATTAATGTTTACAGCATGAGCATTAGCGAAACTAATCACATCAACTTCCGCGTTACGCTTGCGCTTCAGTTCTACTTGAGGATTAGATTTAACTAGGCTAATCTCATCTTCTCGAGCAGCTTGCTGACCACTAAAACCAGCAAAAGCAGGAGCCATAACAGCAGCACTCAGCTTAGGCAGATCTCCAGCGGTGGCGACAGTGATTTGTGATGACTTAAGCAGACGATTATAAAAATCCTCAAGATCAGTTAACTTATGATCAGGCAATAGATCTAGCATCTGTTTAGCAGCTATCCTCTGCGGTAAAAATTTATTAGCATGAATACTTGAAGCCTGATCTGCCGAATCTACCGACGATGCTCTTAGAACTGCTTTTAATTCTTGCTTGGCACGCTTCAAATTCGCTTCACTAAAAATCGGACCTGAAAGCTGCTTAGCTAGAACTGTCATATTGCCTTGCAAGCGCTGCTCTAGGCGAGCCCTTGGAGTTGCAATGATCTCCAAACAGAGATTAAGACTTAAATCATCCGATTCATAATCTAAACTATAATCAGCATCAAGGTTACCAAACTCAGAAAGCATTTCAGCTTCAGTTCTTATTTGCCCATCATGCTTATAACCCAACTGCATAAGATAGGCTAATAACCTTAAACTGAGCTGATCTTTAGGGCTAAGGCTAAATGCTGGACTAATCTTAGCTTCAAGGCTAAGCATATTTGAGTCAGCCATATAGTAGTGACTCGCTCTTAAATTTGATTTATCAGACTTAGTATCATCGAACTTAAGCCTAAATTCTGGTAACTTTAACTTGAAATCCACCTTAGGTAATTCGGCAGCAAGCTCAGCCTCCGGAAGTCTCACCAATTCCGGCTCAGGGGCGGCGGTGACAGGATCAGCATGCTGACATACTATATATGGATTCCTAAAAACCTTTTTGCAAAAATCATTAAACTCTGAAGGTTTTATTTCTCCAAGAGTCTTTATTGTTTTTGCTGGGCTCAGAGTAGAGCTTAACCCCGACTGCAAAGCATATACTACCGCGTCAGCATGATCCTGATGATGGTTGCGCTGCCTGATAAGAGTTCTTATTAATCGTTTCCGAGCTTGCTCAAAAACAGCCTGTGAATTAAATTGGGTAGCCATATTTTCAAGAATAGATCTGGTAGTAGCTACAGCCTTAGTAAAATCTGCCTCCGGCTCTAAGACTTGATGAATAATTAAAGCCCCTTGATCTTTAGTAAACAATGCTGGCTCAACTTCATAGTCGCTACTCACACCAGAATCCATTAAAGAATGATGCAAGGACCCCTCTGCAGAACTCAAAACTTCGGCAAGCAGATCAAGCATCAATAGTTCTCTTGCATTAAATCGAGGTAGCTTATAAGCGATTGCCATTCTATTGATCAAATCTAAGTTCTGCTTAATATTAAGCTCTCTAAGATCGCCAGTTGAATTAGTTCTTATTCTTGGTGGAATTTTTTGAGAGTTATTTAGCAAACCAGGTAAATTCCTGGCAGCAGCATTAAGAAGACGTTGCTTATCATAGTTGCCAGTAACCACAAGAGCCGCTTGCGCAGGCTGATAATAAGTTCTAGTAAAAGCAGCAAGTGCAGTTTCATCAATTCTTGCTAGGCTCTCTTGGGTGCCAAGAATGGTTCTAGCAAAAGCAGTATCAGCAAAAACCAAAGCGTGAATGGCATCACTCAGTTGTTCAGATGGAAGATTATTGTATTTAGCCAGCTCAGCTTCAATAATTCCTCTCTCAATCGCCACATGCTCTGGACTACACCGAGCTTGCTTGAAGAAATTAGCGATCAAACGCATCGCCTCATCATCATCAGTCCCAGCTAAACAGTTAAGCTCATAACTAGTACCTTGCTTAGAAGTACCAGCATTAGAATAGATACCAAATCTTTCAACAAGTCTATTAAACTCTCCTCTAGCTAAAACATCAGTCTCACCAAAAACCATATGCTCTTTGAAATGCGCAGTACCATCTAAGCCAATTGGATCATCCGCGGCACCAGCCTTAAACGCTAAGCGCAATGCAAAACCGGGTGCATGCAGACTTGGATTTACAAGAATAAGCTGTAAACCATTCGATAAACGATATCTCTCATATCCAGGTGCTTGCGCTAAAGCCCTAATACTAGAACTGCTAGCCGGAGCATAAGGTTGAATATTTCTGCGCTTAGCATATGAACTAGCAGAAGGCTGATAAAGGCGCCTCGCCGAATTATGCAAACCACAATTATGATGATGCTCCGAAAACCTCAAAAACCTCTCGCCCTTAGATCAAGCATCTAAGATAATAGCACGTGAGGCGAATTCAGATTACAAGACCTTCGCATCTTCTCTCAGCGCTTTAAGCAGCATCTGAGCGACTTCCTTAGGTTCACCTTGGAACAGCTTCACAGCTGAACGCGCAGGCGGCAAGCTTGAAGCTACTATAGTAAGTCCAGTAGAATCACTGGCACTAGAATCTTCTTGATCAAGAGGTTTTTTCTTGGCTTTCATTATATTCACCACAGAAGCGTAACGCGGTTCATCTTCACCTTTATCACAGCTAATCACCGCAGGTAACGTTACTTCGAAGCTCTGCTTCTCACCAGCATTCTCACGTGAAGCAACTATCAAACCATTTTCAAAGCTAAGTTTATTAGCTACATGTATATAAGGTAGATTCAAGTGTGCAGCCACACCAGCTTCTGCCCAAGCAGCTTCAGTATCTATAGATTTTTTACCACCAAGTATAAGATCAGCACCGAGAGATTTGATCTTATCAGCTAGCACTTGTGTATTCAATACTGCAGACTTGATTAGCACTGCTCTATCTGCACCCATCGCCAGACCTTGACGAAGCGCTTCAGCACTGCGTTCCGTACCCATAGCTACTAGTATGATTTCATCTATTGGCGCGCCAGCTTCTTTAAGTCTTAGAGCTTTTTCTATGGCGAACTCTGCGTAAGGATTAAGTATCCAAGTGATACCAGCTTCATCTATAGCTGTTCCACTATCTGCGATTTTGATTTTAGTAGTGGTATCTGGAGTTTGCGAAACTATAATTGCAATTTTCATACTTAAGTATTCTACCCAGCGAAAACCCTTGGTTAACTCCAGTTATTCGTAGCGAGATAATAAATTTAACTATTGCTGAAAATGCGCTGCCAGCATAACCGGCAAGCGCAAATAATATCTCACTCAATTCTTAAATCGCAAGGATTAAGTTATCTTATCTTATTAGGTGGAATAATATGTACATACGAAACATAAAGGGGGAAACAATATGAAACGTATATTAGCAACAATGTCAATTACAGCAGTATTAGCTACTCAGTTAATAGCAGCACAAGCAGCAACTCAAAACATCATCAGCAGCGTCGCTGGTGTAGCCGTAGCAGTACCTGTTGGTACTACTCTTGGTCTTGTGAGAGGTGGTGTTTCTAAAGCTATAGAATATAGTCATTCAACCAGCGATAAATTCGGTGGTGGTCTAATCGGAACTACAATCGGTTTACCAGTTGGTTTTGCTCTAGGTTTAACTACTGGTGCTCTAACTGGTACAGTGAAAGGTGCAACTGATGGTCTTACTATCGGTTATGCTCATCCATTCAGCAGTGATAGCCTTGCTATCAGTGGTGAGTTCACTAGCTATGATCCGTATGCGATCTTAAAGTAAGCTCAACTATAGCTTAAACAATAGAGAGCAGTACTTCGGTGCTGCTCTTTTGTTTTTAAGTCGCGGGACTTTCTTCAACAGCTTTAGCCGCGGGTTTAGGTTTAATAAAATTACGCACTATAAGTGGCAGCGAGATAAAGCCTAATAAATTCAGCACTATCACTAGTACCGTGACCCCAGTGCCTATAGCTAAATATTGAGTATCGCCCATAGACTAGATTCTAACCCTAGAGAGGCTAGCTGTACAGTTACTAGCAGCAAAATCAGGCTAAACCAAGCAACAATTAAACAGCGTATATTTATCAGCTATAATAGGCAAGTATGGCTAGACGCAGCGAACTGAAACGCGAACAACTTGAAGCACTAATCGTCAAAACCGCTGAGTCTATGCTGGTCAAGGAAGGTATATCTGGCGTCAGTGCACGCAAAATCGCAACTAAGATCGGTTACACTCCTGGCAGTATTTATATTTTTTTCTCGAGCATCGACGAGCTGATCTTACGTGTCAATGCTAATACTCTTGAAGAGATACACGCAACTATCGTTAAAGCTATCGCTAACTCTAAAGGCAAACCAGCTGCTGCCATAGAGAACCTTGCTCATGCTTATATGGATTATACTAAGCGCAACCACAAACGCTGGCGCGCCATCTATGAGCTAAGCTATAACGAAGATCACGATCTGCCCAAATGGTACTCAGATATAGTAGAGCAGATATTTTCGAATATAGATGAAGTGCTTTATAAATACACTAATTGCCATAAAGAGGCTCGCATTCAATCACAGGTCTTGTGGGCTGGCGTGCATGGTATCGCCAGCCTAGTACTTACTCAGAAGCTATCTAGCGTCAAAGGTGGCTCGGCGACTGCGATACTCGAAAGCTTCATCTCAGGCTTCATTAGCAGTCTCAAGAAATCTAAATAGAATTAACCCGCTATACGTGCACAGCCCCGAGCCACACTCTATATCTACCAGAAAGCTTAATTGGTGATTCAATGGTCTCTACCCTTATCATTCCATCATTAGCAGTAGATTAAGTATAGTTGCATCGTGAATCGAGGGGTTGACACAGAGCCTCGAAGTGGGTCGTTTTTTTTTATATAAACTAAAAACTGCATATTTTGACTTTCGATATTAGGTCTGACTTTTTTACTCCTCTTGAGTACTACAGAAACAATGTTTCTTTCGCACACAAAACAATCTTTTTTGAAAAAAAAGAAAAGAAAAAAAAGCATTCGTCCGATTAGTATCGCTTGGCTAAATGAATCACTTCAATTACACCGGCGACCTATCAACCACATTATCTACATGGGGACTTATTCTTACGATGAGAGAACTCATCTTGTGGTGGGCTTCGTACTTAGATGCTTTCAGCACTTATCCTCTCGGAACATAGCTACCCTGCGTCTACCACTGGCGTGATAACAGGTACACTAGAGGTTCCTCCTTTCCGGTCCTCTCGTACTAGGAAAGACTCCACTCAATTCTCTTACGGACATGCCGGATATGGACCGAACTGTCTCACGACGTTCTGAACCCAGCTCGCGTGCCACTTTAATCGGCGAACAGCCGAACCCTTGGAACGTACTACCGCTCCAGGATGTGACGAGCCGACATCGAGGTGCCAAACCTCCCCGTCGATGTGGACTCTTGGGGGAGATCAGCCTGTTATCCCTATGGTAACTTTTATCCGATGAGCGACGGCCCTTCCATGTGGAACCGCCGGATCACTAAAGCCTAGTTTCCTACCTGCGCGAGATGTCTCTCTTGCAGTCAAGCATCCTTATGTTTTTACACTCAATGGTTGATTTCCGACCAACCTGAGGATACCTTTGCACACCTCCGTTACTCTTTAGGAGGCGACCGCCCCAGTCAAACTGCCCAACATGCAGTGTCCAGCTACCAGATTATGGTAACTGTTAGAACGAAGGATTAAGAAGATTGGTATTTCACTGATGAATCAATTACAGCCGAAACCATAATATCAAATTCTCCCAACTATACTACGCAACCTAATCCCGCGTTCACTACAAACCTACAGTAAAGCTCAATAGGGTCTTTCTGTCCTGGCATGCCTAGGCCGTATCTTCACAGCCACTCCAATTTCGCCGAGCTTCTCTACGAGACAGTTCCCAAATCATTACGCCTTTCGTGCGGGTCAGAACTTACCTGACAAGGAATTTCGCTACCTTAGGACCGTTATAGTTACGGCCGCCGTTCA
>JAYVUR010000206.1:0-5456 GCA_043787715.1 Candidatus Melainabacteria bacterium | reverse complement strand
GCTGATAAATACTTCACCAGCTTGCTCAAGAGTACGAACAATACTAACAATCTTACTCTGCACCTCAGAGACATCACGCATACGCACCGGACCCATCATCTCAATATCATCTTGCAGAAGCTTAGAAGCACGCTGAGCCATATTCTTAAAGAACAACAACCTAATATCATCACTAGAACCTTTAAGCGCAAGTGATAAATCCTTAGAATCAATTTCACGCAGAAGTCTTTGTATAGATTTATCATCAAGCCTAATAATATCTTCAAATACAAACATCAAGTTACGAATATCTGTCGCAAGCCCTTGATCGACTTTATCCAAATCTTCAAGTATACGTTTCTCTGTGTTGCGATCAACACGGTTAAGTATTTCAGCTAAAGCTTCAGTACCACCAATCTCACTACCCATATCAGAAGATGCCATGATACTTGCGAACCTACGTTCAAGAATACGCTCCACCTCTGAAAGTACCTCAGGATTAGTACGCTCCATCTTAGCCAGTCTAATAGCCACTTCCGAGCGAATATGCTCAGGGAGTGCTTGTAAGACTTGAGCAGCTTTCTCAATCTTAAGACAAGAAAGCACCAGAGCTATCACCTGTATATGCTCGCCTTGAATAGTGTTAGCAATCTGTTCAGCATCAATCAAACGCAAAAACTCAAAAGGAATACGCTGCACAGTAGAAACCATGCGCTCCATAATTTCATGAGCACCATCTTCACCATAAGCTCCGATCAGCATATTTTGTGCCGCATCAAGAGTACCAACAGCAACGTTACTATTAAGTTCTAAAGTATCATAAATCTCATCAAGTATTTCAAGCTGCTCTTCTTCAGTAAGACTATCGATCATAGTAATTTCTTTAACTAGACCTGCGACCTCTTGATCATCACCAAGATGCTTAAGTATGCGCGACGAACTTTCTGGCTCCAGTAATAAAAGCAGTGCAGCAACCTTAGTACGATTAGTCCAAGCTTTAATTTTATTTTTACTTGCAGTTTTTGCCATAAGCGCTCTAATATATTTAGCCCCCAAATCAAGGGTTTTTATTAGACTATTTGACCTAATTAGCTTGAGTCGGTTAGTGTATTATCTGATATCGCTATAATATAGCAGTGCGGCTTTACAGCTTAATTCTAATAGCTTTATGCAGCCTAGGACTAACCATAGTCCCAGCTCAAGCGACCAGCCTATATGACTCAAGTGCCCTCGGTCAGATAGAGGAGCAATACAGCTACATAATCGCAAAAGCCACTAAAGCCTTCGATATGGGTCGTGACGAAGAGAAAGCGGGCAGCGAACAATTCTGCGAATTCATAATACTGAGCGGCGGGAAGAAAGGCAGCGAAGTAAACACTCGCAATCTTATTCCTGATAATTATGCCTATTCAATAATCGTTAAACCCGGTAAAAAATATATACTAGCTGTCGATAATTACAGCAATGAAATCTTCGTTGATGATTACTACAGACAGAACTCAGTATTAATTCTAGTTGCAGTATTTTTTATTGCACTCTTGTGGCTAGGTGGTGCTCAAGGTTTCAAGTCGGTACTATCACTAGTGCTGACAGCTCTAGCGATAGTCTACGCACTGATCCCTATGATTAATTCTGGTTTCGATCCAATAATAGGGTCTGTACTTATATCCATCTTCTGCACCGTAAGCACCATGCTACTTGTCACCGGCTGGTCGCGCAAATGTGCAGCAGCCGTAATTGGCTCCAGCACCGGAATTGCGGTCTCAGCCATATTAGCATTGCTAACTATCAAGCTTGCTCCACTCAGCGGACTAGCTAGCGATGAAGCACGTATACTACTTGGTAATATCATGTATAACGCTAAAATCCATGGCAGACTCTTAGACTTCCAAGGTATATTAGCTGCTGGTATCATCATCGGCAGTCTTGGTGCAGTGATGGATGTGGCTATCTCTATAGCTTCAGCAGCTAACGAAATCTATCTAGCCAACACCACTCAATCTAGAGCAGATTTCTTCAATCACCTACTAAATGTCGGCAGAGATATTATGGGTACTATGGCTAACACTCTAATACTCTCTTACACTGGTTCAGCTATACCACTATTCCTACTATTAAGCAGAGAAACTGGACTGAGAGTATTTAATATAGAAATCATCGCGACTGAGCTTACAGCAGCTATTATTGGCAGCATCGGCTTGCTGGTTGCTATCCCGCTTACAGCCTTATCTGCGGTCTACCTCTTCAAGCACAAATACAGTTTGGAGGAACTTGCTGAACTGCCTGTATAACGTCATTGCGAGCCCACGCAGTGGGCGTGGCAATCTCCATGCTGCCACGCTAGAATAAAACATATGGTCGACCTACTAGACTCCTCAGAAAAAATCAAAAGCTTCTATCTTGTGCGTCACGGTGAAACTGAAGCCACTCTTAAAGGTAGTATATGCGGTGAGAAGGATATCCCTCTCACTGAGCAAGGTATATTGGAAGCAGAGATTATCGCAGATACTCTTGTTGAAACCAACATAGATACTATCTTCAGCAGCTCACTAACTCGCTGCGTGCAAACTTCAGACATTATCGCAAAAGCTATTCGCAAACCTACTTATTTCAAACACAGTGGTCTACTTGAGAAGAAGGAAGGTGACTGGGAAGGCAAAACCTTCTGGCAAATCCGATCCGAGCAACCTAAGATCTGGGAAAAGTGGAGCAATGATCCTATCAACGTCGCTGCGCCTGGTGGCGAAAGCGTTGTGGACTTCGTAGCACGGGTAGGACGTGCGCTAGGTGATATACGTCTGAACTATGAAATCGGCCATCGCATAGTAATAAGCACCCACGCTGGTGTAATCAAAGCCATTATTATGAACACCCTAAATATCCCCGTGGAGAACTTCTATCGTATTGATATCCCCGTCGGCTCAATAAGCAGGGTTGATTGGTCAGATAGTTTCGCGACACTTAAATTCTGTGGGTTGAATCCAGCGCTGCATGAGATGTTGGTGTCTTGAGGTCGCAGAATAATTTATTTTAGTGCTTGAAATGCCTGCACTTAGTAAACACCATCGCAATCCCCGCCTCATCACAAGCAGCAATCACTTCTTCATCACGAATAGAACCACCGGGCTGAATAATAGCTGAAATATAGTTTTGCGCAGCTAGAGCAATGTTATCGGCGAATGGGAAGAACGCGTCAGAAGCTAATACAGCAGCGCGAGTATCTATATCACAATTACGCAGTGCATCCTCAACAGCCTTCACTCTGCTGGTTTGACCCACACCAATACCTATAGTCTTAGCATTAAGCACTGTTACTATCGCATTAGATTTACAATGTTTCACAACCTTCCATGCGAATAATAAATCAACCCACTGATGTTCTTCTACCTGCTTCTTAGTGACAGTCTCCAATTCATCACGATCCAACAATAATTCGTCAGCATCTTGCGCTAAGTAACCACCAGAAATCTTCTTAATGTCATAACCCTGAGCCTGGTTCAAGGGCTGACATTTAAGCAATCTAAGATTCTTCTTCTCAGACAATATTTCACGCGCAGCAATAGAGAAATCTGGCGCAATAATCGCCTCAAGAAAAATATCCTTCATCTCAGTAGCAGCAGCTTCATCAATCAGTACATTAGCAGCAACTATACCACCGAAGGCACTCACTGAATCACAGCTCAGCGCTTCAGTATAAGCAAGAGCTACGTTAGGTGCTATCGCGACTCCGCAAGGATTATTGTGTTTGATAATGGCAACGCAAGGAATATCACTAGAATATTCATTAACTATGCGCCAAGCGGCATCTAGATCAAGCAGATTATTAAAGCTAAGTTCTTTACCCTGCAATTGCTCTGCACTCGCAACACCAGTACCGCGCGCCAACGGATCAGCATAAAGAGCTGCGCGCTGATGAGGATTTTCGCCGTAACGAAGAGACTGCTTGTGGCGCATTGATGGTGGCAAATTCTCTGCTAGGGGGCTCTTCAGGGATACTTCGCTACGCTCAGTATGACGAATTGAGTCGAAATAATTAGCAATCACTGCATCATAAGCCGCAGTATGAGCGAAGGCTTCACGCGCAAAACGCTTACGCAACTCAAGAGTTGTTTTACCAGTGGACTTCAATTCAGCAATAAGCTCAGCGTATTGCTGAGGGCTAGTAACTACTGTTACGAACTCATGATTCTTAGCAGCAGCCCGAATCATAGTCGGACCGCCTATATCTATATTCTCGATCGCATGCTCTTCCGAGCACTCTGGATGACTAATAGTTTCTGCGAAAGGATATAAATTAACAACGACAATATCAAACTCGGGGATTTGATGTTCAGCAAGCTCTTTAAGATGCTCCTCGGAGTCGCGGCGCGCTAGCACTCCACCAAGTATCTTCGGGTGCAAAGTCTTGACCCTACCACTTAGCATCTCAGGCAATTGAGTGACACTAGCAACTTCTGTAACCGGGATACCAGCTGCGGCAAGAGCCTTAGCGCTACCACCTGTACTAACAATATTATAATTTTGTTCTAATAAAACCTTGGCTAGCTCTTCTAATGAAGACTTGTCAGAGACTGAAATTAAAGCACGTTTAGTCACAAGGGACTATCTTATCATGCTGGCTTCTTCGCAACTTTAAGAGCATTAATTAATGGTTTAACATGCTCGCCAAGATCTTGAAGTTGTTCGACAACCAAATCTCTAAATATTATCAACTGATCTAAAAGAATTAAGAAGTGCTGAGCGGAGAGTCCTATGTCTCTATCTATAGCAGCAATATGATCTCCTTTTGGTCTCGCCCCGTTATGCCAAACTTTAATACCATCTTTAACAGTCATTCTACCGTGCTTAAATTCAAAGTTGCCAAGTCTCAGTACGCGAAGAAACTCCGTCACATTTAAATTACCAAGACCCCTATCAAAGATTTTATAACTTGTTATGCCCTTCATTAGAGTGGGCAGACTGCTCAACTTCTGTTTAATCGTCTCTAAAAGCTCTTTAAACTGTGGGAACTCCTTAGTTAGGTCAACAGAGTTCACTAGGGTCTTAGTTATAAGTCCAGAACCAGCTACTTGCATATTTTGCAAACAAACGATTAAAGCGTTAATAGCGGAAATTAACCTAGAAGACTCTTGTTTAACGCCTGTGGTTTTACCTAAAGTGCTACCTGCACCGACTCTAACATTTTGTTTAAACTGCACGAACTGATCTGGACCAGGAATATCACGAATAACATTGGGACTAAAAGTTCGAGCAAACAAATCTCGATCAAGCCTAGATGATTCAGATTCAGTTTCACCAAGGTCAATAGCAAGATTTCTAAAAACTCTAGAAAACCCGCCGCTAAAGCAAAGCTCATTAGCAAGATTCATTATCAAATCGGGTCTTAAGCTGGAGCTCACCCCTCTTATCTTATCATATTATCTGACTGTCAACAAATACCGTAGAATAGCATAATCGACACTTAAGTGTCGATTATG
>JAYVUR010000205.1:0-1740 GCA_043787715.1 Candidatus Melainabacteria bacterium | reverse complement strand
TAAGTGGCTAGGCATAGAGTGGCATGGTGAGATGGTACGCCAGAGTGCTCGCGCAGATGCCCACCAAAAATACATCGATAAACTCTTAGCTTCTAGTATGGCTTATCATTGCTATGCCAGCAAGGAAGAGTTGGAGTCAATGCGTGCCGCTCAGCGAGCAGCTAAGCAAGCTGAGGGTTACGATAATCGTGGACGCAAATATACTGAGGCTGATATTAATCGTTTCAAGTCTGAAGGCAGGACTGCGGTGCTTCGTCTTAATCTCGATCTTGGTGCTGAGCAGCCGCGCGATATTCGCTGGACTGATCTAGTGCGCGGTGAAATGTGCGTGAACACGAAGGATCTTGGTGGCGATTTAGTTATCCAAAAAGCTGATGGTCAAGTTTTGTATAATTTCGCTGTAGTTATTGATGATCTTGAGATGGCAGTTACTCATGTGCTGCGTGGTGAAGATCATCTCACTAACACTGCTAAGCAAATCGCTATCTATCAAGCTCTAGTAGCTGAGGTGCCAGAGTTCGGACATCTGCCGCTGATCTTCACTGCCGATAAACAAAAACTCTCTAAGCGCAAACATGGTGATATAGCTGGTGTTGCTAAATATCAAAGCGAAGGTTATTTGCCTGAGGCGCTGGCGAACTATCTTCTATCTACTAGTTATTCACCTCGCCCTGAACATGATCTTAATTCTGATGGACTTTTTACTCTTGCTGAAATTTCTGTCAATTTCGATATGGCTGGTGTGAGCAAGAGTCCTGCTATCTATGATCTTAATAAGCTGAATTGGTTTAATCGCGAATACATGAAGAAGCTTAGTTACACAGAGTTGATGACTGCTCTTAAACCCTATCTTCGCTATGACCTTAGTGTGTTGGGTGCTGCTAAGACTGAACTATTGATAGACTCAATACGCAATAATATTGATAAATACCCAGACATTAATCGCGAGTTAGATTATTTCTTCGATGATATTAATATCGCTGATGAGCTCAAGCCTTCACTTGTTGAAGGACGCGGCTTGCTTGATAAACTGCTTGCTGAGTTTGATACACTGGATTTCAATTCTCCAGAGCAAATCAAAAACCGCATCAATGAGATCGGTGAATCGCTAGGTCTTAAAGGCAAAAAACTATTCTGGCCTATACGCATAGCTGTTAGCGCAAGGACTCATGGACCTGATCTTGGGCTGGTGTTCGTGCTGCTCGGGGCACAGAAAGTCAAGCAACGGCTTAGTGATTCGGCTTGTTTATAGTCGGATACATTTCACAGTGTGCCACTGAGAGCCACCATCATTATATGCTCCTGCGGTGATTGAGGTTGAATTTTCGCCCTGAAATACTTTCACCATTGCGCCGGGAATACTGGGGTGTTTGATTGTTGTTTCGTATAGAAATTCTGCGTATTCTGGATCAACAGAGGCGTCGCTTATATTTAGTTTAGTTTTATTTACTTCTAAATCCGTACCAAGAGGCTTCTTGTCTCTAACTTTTTCTGCAATAGAAATTAGAAATGCTTTTACTTCATTTATTTCTTCAGGGTTTAGTCTATGAAACCTACAAATTTTATCGAAGCCTAATAGTTCTTGCTCTGGTTGGTGTATCTTGAAATTTGGTCTTGTTGGCACTGGTGCTTGACATGCGGCTCTTGGCCTTGCTCTTCGACTCTTTGATTGATTATTGCTTGAAGTTGCTCTCGTGACTAGACTTTTCACGCTAAACATAATAACATACTCAATCCTTA
>JAYVUR010000204.1:0-1728 GCA_043787715.1 Candidatus Melainabacteria bacterium | reverse complement strand
AACTCTCACTGATTGCCATCACCCTGCCACTAGCTCAAGCCATAGGTCGCTGGGGTAACTTCTTCAATGAAGAAGCTTACGGTACTGTGACTAATGTGCCTTGGGGATTATACATTAGTCACACTGGGCAATTACATCACCCGACTTTTCTTTATGAATCGCTAGCTAATTTAGTTATATTCTGCGTACTATTAAAACTATATCCGCGCTTGCAATCCTTGCAAATAATAGGTGCTTACTTCGCACTTTATTCTGCTTTACGCATAGTGCTAGAGAGCATGCGCACTGATAGCTTGATGCTAGCTGGCATGCCAGCAGCGACTTTGCTTAGTTATATTGGGTTACTAGTGGGCTTTTGCTTAATTATATACAAAAAACCTAAATCCATAACCAAACCATAACCTTAATTTGATACGTACAGGTATGGATAAAATAGTAAGAGCTGAGTCAGGTTTTAACAAACCTCTAAGACAAAGAGCTAGAGATCTTCGTACTGATTCTTTAACCGGATTAAGAAAGCAGATCACAGACACAAAAAACTCTATTACAAAAACTGGAATAGTAGATATACTTGTTCCATATTGCCCACCTTCAAAACCACCTATAACTGTTGACAAACCACCTTACTGTCCACCATTGGAGCCGCCTACACCACCAGACTGCGATTTACCACCAAGCTATAGCACTATGATGACCGGCGAAGAAGACGCTGGTAAACCTGGTTGCGAACCGCCTAGCTTTAAAGAGCCTATATATAGCACCATGCAGGTTGGAGAAGAAGACGCTGGTAAACCTGGTTGCGAACCGCCCGAGTTTAAGAAACCAATAAATTCATTTCAAGAAAAGTTTAAAGGTGAGTTGAGTCCATCTGCAAAAATAGAATCGCGTATAAACAAACACAAACTATAAGTTGCGCTTATGATATAACTTGTGATTATACGTAAAAAAATACTGGTTTTTGGCGGTGAAAAAGACTTTAATCTAACTCGGTTTATTCTCCGCTGCAAAGAACAAGAGCATGAGATTGTACCTATTCTTTTCTCGCAAACCAAGTATCCAATAATTGATTATAATTTAACGACTAATTCTCTAACTATTAATAAAGAACGAATTAACATTGATGCCGTATTAGTCCGCTACAACACATTTGAATATATTGAAAGTAAAAAAGACATAGATCAATTTATTGCTGCCACTTGGCAGACAACCATAGCGGGGTGGCTAATGGCTAATCCGGCAATCAGGACTTTAAACCGTAGTTTTATACTTAAGGCTAAAACTAATAAAATATATACTTTGGCTTTGGCTCATGAGATAGGGTTGGATATTTGCGATACTCACGTCACCAATGATCTTGTCCTAATCAACAATCTACTCAATGATAAACCACAGATAGCGAAACACCTTGAGGGAGGCAGGGCTACCGAAAGATTAACTCCTTACGATATAAATAAACTTGGTCCTAGAATGGAGTTCCCATTTTTCGTTCAAGAAGAATTAATCCCACCCGAATTAAGAGTATTTAGAATAGGTAACAGGCTTTCCGCTTTTCATATAATCTCTAATGCACTCGATTATCGAAACGACATAAATACCAAAATTATAGAAGTAGCGGTTCCACCCGAATTAGTTGCGAAAGTTATCAAGCTGACCGACTTGTTACACTTAAATTTTACAGCTCTTGACTTTAAGCATTGCAAACAAACAGGCAAACCAATGCTGCTAGAA
>JAYVUR010000203.1:0-2425 GCA_043787715.1 Candidatus Melainabacteria bacterium | reverse complement strand
GCAATAGAAACAGCTAAAAAACAAGGACTTCATGCCCTAGAAGCCTGCCAAAAGCTATTTCTCGGCAATCTAGCCTTTGCTTAGGGCTGAGTAGTCACGGTTTTCTTTTGCTTTCTGATCTAATCTTCTCAATTCAGCAGCTACCGCCGGATCTTTAGCTATTTCCCCAGCCGCTTTAGCCATCTGCTCTAGTGAACTTGGAGTCGCATTGGTTCCTGTGGTTTTTATGGGAGGTTCAGCCCCGATTAAGCTAGGAGCAGCAAGCATCCCCGCAACTAAAGCCCCATTGATACCAAAAGCTGCTGAAGTTTTATACGCACCTAGTCTGCGAGCAGCAGCGCTAGTCCATTGAGTAAAAGTCGGTAAATGCTTTTCTGTTATAGTGGAAGGCGGCATATATACTATATTTTAACAATCCCCGTCCCTATTATGGAAGCCTTTCTATGGTTTTTATATTAAAAAAAGCAACAAGTCTTATTTTTAACCTGCTAGAATCTAGATATACAGGCTGCTTGTATGGAAGTTTGTATTACTTATTGATTCGTTGACATGACAACTACTACAACTACTGCACTTTCGACAGATACTGGGCGACTAAGTGTTGTCCCCAGGTTAGAAATTCATGTGCCAACCCTATTGGCTTCAGAAGAGGAGTTATCTGAGCACAAGAGAAAAATTCAAGAGAGGATGTTGTCTAGTCCGGATTTTGCCAAATTAAACAGAGGTTCTGCTGTAACAAGGATACAAATGTTTACTGATTTGGCAGCTAAGATTCAACGAATTTTTCAAGGAGCTCCAGCACTAGTTTCATTTGGTGATCAGCAAGTCCAGCCGGTAAAACTTTTAATTGTAAAATCACCAACAGAGCTTAATATTAAATCTGACCATGGGAGACTTAGGTCAGAATATGAGGCATTATTTACTGCGCTTGCCTCTACTGTTGACAAGGATGGTAGTGGGTTATTTGCTAATGTCCTGATTGAAGCAGATTCAAATGCTGACACTAAAGTTGTCGACGGACGTCCGGCTCACCAAATTTTTGATTTCGATCCAAGGTATCATGAAGTCCAAGCCTGGACTGAAACACAGATTGGTAATGGAAGTTTTGGAGATAAAATTGGCAAGGAAGCTGCTGAGTTTTTTGATTATGCAAGAAAAGTCATACAAACAAAGCCAGGATTTTCTTCCCTCTACGGTCCATTTACTGATGTATTACTGCTTGGATCTAGAGAGCTGATGTGTCTCAAGAGAGCATCCTCAGCGCAAGTTGCGGCTGAAGCTACTGGGTTGCAACCAAGGGTTATTGGTTTAGCAGATGATCAGGCTGAATATTTCTATAATAGAATAGTTCCGGAAGCGACAATACTAGGATTATTGGTGACAGCATTTGTTGAGTTGAAGGACCCTGATAATCCTAGGCTTAGTGAAAATGAAATAAAAGCTCGATTAATTGGTCTCCATGACAAAATTAAATGTGCCAATGCTGTGACAATTGCCAAAGATATAGCTAAACGAGCAGGCCAATTAGAGATGGACGATAGCCCACTCTCATTAGTTCTTGTTACCAATCAAGATATGCCCACTGCGGTCAACAGCTTAACAAAATCTGGTAAGCATAATTGTGTTGTTCAAGGTGCTGCATACCCAGTTGTCTCACTACATATAAATATTTGATAGCGCTAGCATTGTTAAAAAAATATTAACAGGTGGTTGTATACTCATAGATAGCATGGTCTTTGCATCTAATCACTTAACCCAAGCTAAGTCATTAGCGTTTAAGCCTTTAGGGTCTACGCAAGTAGCAGTGTCGGGCCCTATGGCGTCAAAACAGCTTCAAGGTTCTAACCAGCTTAGATCAAATTTTTTTGTTAATCCAGTAAAATCTCTAGTGCTCGATGTTAACAAGTTGCATGCCTTAAATACTTTGGCGCAAATAACACCTATTGTTACTGTGTCGAACTCAGCTTCAAGCAAACATCTTGTGGTTCCAACTGGTGATGCTGCAATTATAACTGTTCAACAGGTAGCTCAACCATCCTTCTTCCAAACCCATATTACTGCTCCGTTTAAGCAATTTGTTGCTGCTTTTAAGTCAGTCTTCAGTTTCAAAACTTGGGCGAATTTTCTTGCAGTTCGTACAGCTGAAGTTCAGCACGCACTTGCCAGTACTTATAATAGTACGACTCGAGCCCTGAATGCTTCACCCGCATAAAAACTTATTATTTCAGAATCGCCCCCAACTCCCCATTCTGATGCATTTCCATAGCTATATCGCAGCCACCGACGAACTCACCACCAATATATAGTTGCGGGAAGGTCGGCCATTGTGAATAGACTTTCATGCCCGCGCGCAGGTCGGGGCGGCTAAGAATATCGTAAGTAGTAAAGTCCACTTCGTAGAACTTAAGTACCTTGACCACGGCAT
>JAYVUR010000202.1:0-6724 GCA_043787715.1 Candidatus Melainabacteria bacterium | reverse complement strand
CTAATGTCAGCTATAGATAGAACTAGTTCTAATCTTGGTAAACGCAGACTTAAAGCGTGGTTAGAGCAGCCATTGATGTCGGTGCCTGCTATCACTGAGCGTGCCAATGCTGTCACTGTGCTGCATTCAGCCTCTTATGCTCAGCGCCAAGCGCTGGCGGGTTTAATCGGTTCTATTTATGATTTGGAGCGTCTAAGTTCAAGACTGGCGCGCGAAACTATGAACGGGCGCGAGATGGTGGCGCTCAAAATTTCACTAGAAAAAATCCCTGAAATTAGTCTGGTGCTGCGAGGCTTTGCTACTGAGAATAATTATTTAAGTCCACTACTTGAAGTGCCGGATTTTGTTTTCTCGGCGATAACAGATATAGATACAGCTATAGTAGATGATGCGCCGATATTAATTACTGAAGGCGGGTTAATTAAGCATGGCTACAACCAAGAGCTAGACGAGTACATAGATCTGGTAAGAGATAGTGAGACTTGGCTAAGTAATTTCGAGGTGGCTGAGCGCGAGCGCAGTAGAATCAAGAATCTTAAAGTCTCTTATAATAAGATTCATGGTTATTTTATTGAGATCTCTAAAGGCAATCTAGGACTGGTTCCTGATGACTATATCGCTAAGCAGACTATGGTTAATGGTTCTAGGTTCATCACGCCAGAGCTTAAAGACTTCGAAGATAAAATCACTAACGCTGAGACTAGGCGTAATGCGCTTGAGCATGGTTTGTTCGTCGCTCTTCGCGCGAAGCTCTCAGCGCAGGCGCTTGCGCTCAAGGCACTTGCGCAGAGAATTGCTGCTCTAGATGTTTTATTGTCCTTCGCTGTTCTAGCTTTGGAGCGTGATTATGTTAGAGCGGTGGTGAATAATTCTACGGTGCTTAATATAGAAGCCGGCAGGCATCCAGTTGTGGAGCAGAAATTAGCGCAAGGGAAGTTTGTGGCGAATGATATTTGTTTGCATGGTCATTGCGAGGAGCGTAGCGACGAAGCAATCCACGACTCGCAATGGATTGCCGCGGCGACTGCGTCGCCTCGCAATGACAGCGAGAGCATCATGTTATTAACAGGTCCGAATATGGCTGGCAAAAGCACTTACATGCGCCAAGCCGCTTTAATTATTATTCTTGCGCAAATCGGTTCTTATGTACCAGCATCGGCTGCTGAAATAGGCGTAGTCGATAGAGTGTTCACGCGCATAGGAGCAAGTGATGATCTTGGTTCTGGACAGTCGACCTTTATGGTGGAGATGAGCGAAACCGCGCAGATACTTAATGGCATGTCTGAGCGTAGTTTTATTATCCTTGATGAAATCGGGCGCGGCACTAGTACTTATGATGGTGTGGCGATTGCTTCTGCCGTGCTTGAATATATCGCGACTACTACTAGCGCGCGTACAGTTTTCGCTACTCACTATCATGAGCTTTCTGAACTTGCGCATAGTTATCCTAATATCGGTAATTATCAGATGCTAGTCTCTGAGCGCCGCGGCGAAATAGAATTCCTGCATCAAGTTGCTACTGGCTCGGCTGAGAGAAGTTACGGCATCGAAGTGGCGCGTTTAGCTGGTCTGCCGAGTTTCGTTCTTAATCGCGCGCGCAGCGTGCACCAGCAATTGCAGGGTTCGCGCCCTAAGAAGATTAACGCGGCTAAGAAAGCTGAGCCGGAGCAGGATATTAGTAAGTTGCCGCTGTTTCAGTAGTACTTGCTACAATACGTATTTAGCGTATGAATTTCCTATCCAAATCATTCAAAACTCTACTCTGGGGCAACTCTATCGCCTTAGCTTGGACTTGGGGCATAGGCATGTTTTTCTCGGTGCAGATGGCGGTGCAGTTCGGGCTTAGGGGCTTGCTTATATACTCTGCAATTAACGCCACTGGACTTGCGCTATTCGGCATCATCAATGCTTACCTAGCGCGCAAGCAGACAGCGGCTGAGCTTGAAACTAGATTTATGGCGGTTGCAAGTAAATTTAAATTCGCCCTATTGTTCTATCAAGTAATGGCAATCACTCTTACCCTATTTACTGTGCTTAAATACGTGAGCTTGCCTCTAGGTGTGCTTTCTATCTTGGTGGCGGTGACTTTTATCGGTGCGACTATATTTATTGGTGAAGAGTTCTCTATACGCAAACTCAAATATATTCACTTCTTCTACTCTATAGCTATTGCAGCTTCATTGTGGGCGCTATTAGATTCAGAATTATTCGCTACTCAATTCTCTTGGACTAGCCTGCCTTTGCCAGAGCCGCTGATGACTGGACTTGTAAAATTGCATCCACCAGTTTATGAGTATGCCTTCTGGGTGCCTGTACTTGTGGGCTTTGCTTTCGGTCCTTGGTTAGATTTGCAGCACTGGCAGCGAGTAATTCAAATCAAAAAAGAAAACTTGCCCGTAGGTATTAGCTATGCTTTCGGTGGTTTGATATTCTTCTCAATTATAGTTATAGACGGGATTATAGCCTTGGCTGCTTACGAGTATTTCCCAGCCGTGCTTGGACTTAATAAGATTAATGCTACTTTGCATACTCAGTCTACTCTTATGCTGCAAGCTAAGGACATCATCACTCAAGTCCTTAATATACACCCGCAGCTAAATATGTTATTGAGCTTCTATGTGACCTTCGTGGTGCTTGGTGCTATTTCTACTTTCGATAGCGGCTATGTGGCGCTGAAGTGGTATCTAACTAAACTGCTTGCCGATTCTAAGAGCATAGTGTTTAGCTTCGTGCCTAAGTCGCTGTTCAGTTCACCGATACCTTGGTTCCTTGCCTGCACAGTGATAGCGACTACCACTATGCATTTCTCTGAGCTGGGTAAAATCGCCATGCGTTTCGATCCTAAGCTAGAGAAGTTCTTTCGTTTCGAACTTGAATACTATATGGGTTTCTTCGCGGTGTTTTTTATTATGTACGCCGTTACTCTTATTCGCAGTGTTGTTGATAAAGAGCATGACAAGAACTTCTCTGGCTTGCGTATGTTCGCAACCGGCTTGTGCAGCACTTCAGTTTTCGGCATTGGTTATTTCAGTGAGAATACGATAATCATGGCGATAGCGTCATTAATACCAGTGGTTTATGGCATTTATACAGTAAGTAAGGATCTTGATATAGTCTCTAAGCTCACTCATGAGCCTGAAGATGAAGATGTGAGTGCTAAAGCTATCACTGAAGCGCATAAAGCGGAACTTATACCTAACTATAATTATCAGCTGCCAGTTGGCGCGACTCCAGTCTCGGTGCCGGGTTGCTATATGCAAGATGGTTGGTTCGTACATAGTTTTATACCGACTTATCAAGACACCAATTCTGTCGGTAATGTTTATTTCGCGATGTATGCGATGTGGGTAGGCAAGACGCGTGAACTGTTCTTCCTCGAGACTATGCCCGGCTTCGACCCTAAGACTTCAGCGTTCTTGATTCTTACGCGCAGCTACGAGCATAAGTTCATTCGCGAGACTCAGGAGTTTGTGCCAGTAACTATACACTTGAAGATAGCTGACTATAACCGTAAGTTCGTTACCATGGAGCATAAGATTTATAACAGCTCTGGTGAACTGATCGGCAAAGGCAAACAGTCACTGATGTTCGTCTCATCAAAAGACTATGCGCTCATAGATATCCCCGGTGAAGTTTATCAGGCTTACTTGCCTTATGCGCCGGTGGGCTGAAGTTCTACTGGATATTTAGGTCTATCGCCGTCCATCTCTTCTATATAGAAGCTAACTTCTACCATTGGTTCACCCGTTGCTGGGTTGCGAGTATTACGTAAGACTAGAGGTTGTTTAATATCGCCACCATGAGCGCGGATTTTATTAGCCATGCTCACTAATCCATATCCACACAAATCTTGAGTTCCTATTTTAGTGCTTTGCATTGTTGTGCCAGCATATTTTAAGAAGTTCTCGTGAAAACTTCCCGAGTTGGTCATTTTTACATGCAAGCGACGAGGTAGTCCTTGGGGGCTTTCTATCCAAGCATCTAAATGGATTTTTGGATCTATTACATTAGGTTGACCTACAGCTTCATCAGCATTTTTACAAAGATTTCTAAGAATTGATAGAAGTAAATTGCTATCTACAGAGAAACTATTATCCTCTGAAGGTATTTTACTAAGATCAAATGTAATAATGGTTCTGCAGGGGTTTTTCTTGTTTACTTGTTCGTAGAATTTATAAAAATTCAAAAGGTTTATAGCTTGATGCAATTCATTGTAAATATTTGTGCTGTCAGCATTTGCTGAATCTTTACCATCTAATAACTCTGCTCTGAAGCTGCGAAAAGCTTGTTTTGATAATCCATAACAAATATTTGCGAATGACCCTACTAGTTCTATCTCTTGAGGGGTGAGAGTTAGACCATTTGCAAGGCGTTTAAGTACTCTTGTGAAAAGGAGGAAATCTTGCCAACCGTCATGTTGGGCTTGATTTGATAAATTAGATGCTAGTTGGGGGTTGGGTACTACAGGTCTTTGTCGATTCTGGTTTATCCGAGCAGCCATATAGTCCCCTGGGTCAAGGGCTCTTAAAGGCTTCCAAATCGCGGGACTATTATTCAAGATAAATCATATTATCACAATTACCCTGCTATACACAATGCTATTATTATCCACTGGCCAGCCAGCTATGAAGCTCCTAAGCTCAGGATTACTGTAGTTAGCTGCCCGGATGGCCTTTTATAGGTCGTTCGCAACAAGGGTTTGTAGTTTGCCCCTAGCGCAAGTGTGCTTAAGCGAACTAGAGAAGGAGAATAATATGTCAGAAACAAAACAAATTGCAGAGCTTAAACAACTTGGTATCACTGGTACTAAGATTGGTATGACCCAGGTGTTCGATGCTGAGGGTGACGTAGTACCTGTAACGGTAATTCAAATTGCAGAGAACATAGTAACTGGAATTAAAACTCCAGAGAAGCATGGATACAGTGCTATCCAAATCGGTAACCAAGCTTGCCGTGATAAATCACTAACCAAAGCACAGAAAGGTAACCTAACTAAAAACAATTTACCGAATCTGAAGAAGTTATTAGAGTTCAGAATTGAAGGTGCGGCTACTGCTGCTATTGGTGATGCTCTTGATATCGCTGAATTCTTCAGAGACGTAACTAAACTCAATATCCGCGGAAAGTCGATTGGTAAAGGTTTCCAGGGTGGTATCAAACGTTATAACATGAAAGTTGGACGTAATAGCCACGGCTCTAAATCTAAACGTATCATTGGTTCAATCGGATCTGGTACTACTCCGGGACGTGTTTACCCAGGTAAGCGCATGCCAGGTAATATGGGCAATGAGATGGTAACTATAGCTAAAGCTAAGTTCGTTAGCTATGATGCAGAATCTCGTATGCTACTTATTAGAGGTCCAGTTCCGGGTAAGGCTGGTACTGTTGTTACTGTGACGGCATTTGGTATTACCAAGTGGAACCACAAAAACAAGAAGAAAAAGTAATTGAACGCTAAACTAATCCCCTCGTTATTAGTATGTTTAATTTTACTTGGTGCTTGCATTAAGCAAAATCCGCACGCGGCTGATAAGCTGCGTCTAGGTTATATGCTTAATATCACTCATGCTGTGCCGATGATAGGCATAGAAGAGAAGAAGTTCACGGGCGTGCAGCAGCAATTCTTCCTTACTGGAACTAATATGGTGGATGCGCTTATCACCGGCAATATTGATCTTGCTTATTTCGGTCCGGGACCTTGGATTAACGCTGTTAGTAAGGGTATAGATTTGGTCTTATTGAAGGTAGTAGCTTATGGTGCTAACTCACTAGTGCTAGCGAAGCCACTAGATGAGGTGCGTAAGGTGGCTGTGCCGCAATATGGCAACACTCAAGATTTGGTGGCAAGAATATTATTCAAGAAACTTGGCATGAAGGTTGAATATATCGCGATCAATACTGCTGAAATGGAAATGGCATTCTTCACCAAGGATATCGATGCGGCTGTGGTGCCTGAACCTTGGGGCACAGTCTTGAAGCATAAGTCGGGCTTGAGTGCGAGCTCAGTAGTGCGCGGCATAGATCTTAATGTCTATCCAGCTGCTATGCTGATTGTTGAGCGGGGATTTTATCAGGCGCATCAGGCGCAGGTGGATAAGTTCATCGGCGAGCAGGATGCAGTGCAGGACTGGATTAGAGCTAATCCGGATGCAGCTAAAATCCTTATTAAGAAACACCTTGAAGCCAACACCAAAAAAACTCTTAAGGATGCTGATATTAATGATAGTTATGCGAAAGTTCGTTTCGATTCGCATATAGATGAAGCGCTCATGGAAGAGATGAGGCAGGCAGCGATAGAAGCTAGGTATCTTCGCAATAAGCCAGACTTAACTAAGTACTATGGAAGTTGATGTACTCACACTGTTTCCTGAGATGATAACTAGCTATTGCAGCGAAAGTATCTTGGGTATAGCATCGCGCTCGGGCTTGCTTAATGTGCACGCGCATAACCCGCGCGACTACGCAACTGACAAATATAAATCAGTAGATGATACTAGCTACGGTGGCGGAGCTGGTATGCTACTGGCGCCGGCGCCATATTATGCTTGTATTCAAGATCGGCTTAAGGACTGGGGTCTAGCGGGGCTTGATGTTTACTCTTCAGGTTTCGCGCACGAGCACCACCTGGGGTCGAGACCCAGTTGTAGGCCGGAATCGAGACAATGAAACAAATGACGCAGCTAAGTGTCATGCCGAACGTCCACTTTCGGACCATCGGCATCTT
>JAYVUR010000201.1:0-2315 GCA_043787715.1 Candidatus Melainabacteria bacterium | reverse complement strand
GTCAAGAGCTGCAGCAGGCAAGTTATTAGCTTGAGCCAGCATAGAAGTAGCTGCTTTTTGCAGAATTTGTGACTTGATTAGCTTAGAACTTTCAGCAGCTACGTCAAGATCAACCATCCTACCTTTAGAAGCAGTTACGTTTTCTTTGTGTAAGTTGATAAACTCTATCTTGGATTCAAGCGCGTTAGAGAAGGCGCCAACAGCACCTTTCATGCGTGATACGTTACCTATCATGGCATCTAGATCATCCAGGTCACCAGCATCAGCATTAGTACCATCTTGTGAAGTAACGCTTGCGCCAGCTATACGTAACTTGGCAAGTCTGATTGCACCCTCACCCATGGAACCATTGGTTGTAGCATCGATGTCGATACCAATTCCAGTATCAGCGGTACCGGTAGCGAGTGTTAGAGTGGTTGTCTCAGAATTGTAAGCACCAGTTTGCATTGTTTTATCGGTACCGCCGATCAAAAGTGCTTGACCGTTGAATTTAACGGTAGTTGCTATTTGTTCGATAGTATCTACTTGTGCGTTAATTTCTCTCTGGATCGAATTTTTCTCACCAGCACCTAATGTACCATTGGCGCCTTGAACATAAAGCTCTCTGATTCGCTGTAAACCTGTTTGTACAGCACTAAGACCGCCATCTATGGTTTGTGCCATGCTAATACCATCTTGAGCATTCTGACCAGCTTTCTCTAGACCTTGGATTTCAGCGGTCATAGTGTCAGCGATAGCTGAGGAAGCTGCATCATCGCCAGCGTGGTTGATGCGAAGACCGGTTGACATGCGCTCTACGGAGCGTTGAAGATTCATGGTGTTCTTATAAAGAGCTCTAGCTGCTGTAAGACTTGCGGTGTTGGTATTGATTGCAAAAGACATAGTTGCGTCCCTCTTGTTTATTTGCTAATACTCTTGCATTAGCTACAAACATATTTCTCGGTCATATAACCTAGTCTCTCTAGTGGATTTCTAAAGTTTTTGGATTAGCACCTAGGGGATAGCACCTATCGTGCCGTGGGGCACGATAGTGCGCTGTAAGTCGCGAGTGTAAAATTAAATAATGGTTGCTTCGCTTCGCTTGCATGACAGATGCTTCATTGAGGTAAATGCTAGAATTATTAATTATGGCAACTACTAATAAGTCTAAATTAGAGGGCAAGAAGGCTCCAGCTTTTAAATTACTTGATACTAATGGTAAAACTCGTAAGCTTGCCGACTATAAAGGCAAGTATCTAATACTATATTTCTATCCTAAGGACATGACTCCGGGTTGTACCATTCAAGCAGAGAGTTTTAGGGATAATATGACTAAGCTTAAGAAGCTTGGCGTTGAGATTCTTGGCGTTAGCTGTGATAGTGTTGATCGCCACGAGAAGTTTAGTTGTAAGTATGATCTGAATTTCCCGTTACTTAGTGATGAGAAGCAAGAGCTGGTTAAGAAATATGGCGTTTGGGTTGAAAAATCTATGTACGGTAAGAAATATATGGGTATTCAGCGTGATAGCTTCCTTGTAGATCCTAAGGGTAAGATCGTTAAGCACTACATTAAAGTTAAACCAGAAGAGCATCTAGCTGAAGTGATTGCTGATCTTGAATATATATTAGGAAACTAATAGTTCTGCGCCATAGCCAGCGAATTTACGCATATTCAGCACCCCCGTATCTAATATTAGGTATTGGCCTTTGATTCCAAGTAAAGTTCCTTCTACTAAATTATTCTTATCGAAATTATGCGAAGTAATTTTACTTGGATATTCAAGCACTGGATATTTGATAGTCACTAGAGGATTGTTATCGAGCTGAATTGCTCTTAGGTAGCCATATTCAGGGTCTTGTGCTAATTCTGCGCTTATAGCGCTAAGTCTGATTTTAGCTTGGTTCCTTAATTCTGCTAGATTGCTATCTTCACAATAGTTGCGTAGCATTTTGCGCCAGTCGGTTTTATCAGGAAGATTCTTAGCAAGCTCTACTTCTATAAGCCCAGCGTGTTTGCGCCTAGGGACTTTTAGTAGCCTTACTGCTTGCTGTGCCCCTTGATCTATCCAGCGTGAAATTTCTTGATGACTGCGGGTAATGCCGACTTTGACACTACTAGTTAGAGAGAGGTAGATACTATGATCGATGTTGCAGTGCTCAGCGGCGAATTCATTATCTCTGCAAGTGCCAGCGTCATAATGACAGAGCTCGGGCTTGACTATGCAGAGGTCACATTCGGCTAATGTCTGCAAGCAAGGGTAGCAATAACCATTGTTGAAACTTTTTTTAATTTTGCGATTACAGCTTATGCAATTGATATCTCCGGTGGTCTTAAT
>JAYVUR010000200.1:0-3351 GCA_043787715.1 Candidatus Melainabacteria bacterium | reverse complement strand
CTAAAGCTGGAAGAAGCATAGGCACAGACTTCTCAAAGGGCCAGCTTGCAATAGAAGTAGATGGCGGTGTCACTCCAGGTGAGATTGCTTCTCAACTAGCCCTAGCAGGAGCCAATGTTCTTGTAGCCGGCTCAGCAATCTACAAGGCGCCTAAGCTAGAATTAGCCATTGAAGCTTTGAAGAATTCATGAGTTCTCTACTCACTATGCATAACCCCGAGCAACTACTAGAAAGTTTTGCCCGCTGTACCAAAAACGGCTATGTCGCTATTAATAGCCAATCAGAAATTACTTATTTCAATCAAACCATGACTGAACTAACCGGCTGGCATGAAGCTGAGATGCTCGGCAAAAATTCTAGCAGCCTATATAGTCTTAGTGAAAATGGTAATTTTAGTAACAACCACGAGATCTTAATACAAGGCGCAACCCTCTTCACTCGCGATAACAAGAAGGTCAGCTACACAGTACGCCGTGCCAAAATCCTTGATAATGAAGGCAACCCTGATGGCGAACTTATGGTCTTCGTTACCGAGCAGTACAGCAAAGACGGCTCCAAGGCGCAAGCAGATTTCGTTAGCACCGTGTCGCACGAACTGCGCACCCCGATTACTAGTATCAAAGGGTTTGCCGCAACACTATTACATCACAAGAATAATTTGGAACCAGAGAAGCGCGACCGCTACGTTAAGGTAATCAAGGAGCAAGCCGAGCGCCTGCAAAGACTTATAGAAGATCTACTTGCTGTATCTCGCCTAGAGAACCGCAAGCTGCAAATAGTAGTGCAGCCTCTGGATCTTAAACGCATAGTAGATAACGTAGTGATTGTTGTAGAATCTAAGCACAATAGTTCACACAAAATCCATGTAAGTTCCGCTACCAAGTTACCAGAAGTTTGGGCTGACCCTGATAGGGTCGAACAGATACTTACTAATCTTATTGATAATGCGGTGAAATATTCACCCGGTGCCGGCAAAGTCGAAGTAAAAATCAGCGAAACTACAGTAGATCTATGTAAGATCGCAGAAGCCGCTGGTAATAAGGATTTCGGCGGAGCGCCTAGTCCAATTAAATGCCAAGAACATAAGATGGTACTAGTTGAAGTTACTGACTTCGGTGAAGGTATAGAAGCTAAGGATCTTTCTAAGATATTTAGTAAATTCAGTCGTCTTGATAATGTGATGACGCGCAAGACAGAAGGTACTGGACTTGGACTATTTATCAGCAAATCACTAGCTCGGTTGCTCGGTGGTGATATTCAAGTACGCAGCAAAAAAGGTGAGACTAGTTTCAGCCTATATCTACCGACAGAGGAGCTTAACGCAAAACCATGGTGGGCTTAAACCCAAGAACCTACCTTGCGTATATTCATACGCGTGGTTCCAATAATGCTCTTGACAAGAATAGTGAAGAGTTCGGCGTACGCTGCTTCCAGCAACATATAGAACTCTTGGATATCACTCTGGAACCGGGTTCCGAGCCTCTAGATCTTTTCGACGAGGTGATACTTAAAAATATGCCGCCGATAATTTTCATCGATGAAGATATCTATGCTAACCATGAGTTCAAACTCTCTTCATACAAGAGCAGTAAATATGATCCTGTGATTAATATACTCTTGAACTGCGATGATGCTAGTATAGACCACTCGCGCAACATCAGTTATATGCGCAAAGGCGCCGATATAATACTAAGCACCGACACCACTGCTGAAGAGATTTTCCTTAAATGTCTTTCTGCTCTTAGACGCAAAAACATATTAGAGCTGAACTTATTAACCGAGTTGCCTAGTATCAACAAGACTCACTCTATACTCAAACACTGTATTGAGAATCTCAACAGCTGGTCAGTGCTGCATTTAGATACTCTTGGTTTCAAGAGCTACAATTCAACCTATGGCATCAGCAAGGGCGATCAAGTAATTAAAGAAATCGCCGGCTTAGTTAAACGCGCTTGCAGAGAGGTTCCTAGCGGTGAGACTTACCTAGGACACCTAGGCAGAGATAATTTCTTAATTGCCTGCGACACCGTAGCTCTTAACCCACTTATCCATATTATAGAATCTGGGTTTTCTGAAATACTAGCTAAGGTCTACAAAGACACTGACTACGAGAACGGTTATATAGTAGCCGCTGGTCCGCATCGTATCCGCCGCCGCGAGACCTTGCTGCGTCCTAATATCGGCACTTGTAGCAGCCAAGATAGAACCTATGTCTCCAGTTCTGACATTATCGATCAAGCTATCCAGAATAAGAAGTCGCGCAGCAGCAAAAACAAACGCATACTTATACTTGAAGATGAGCAGGATTTCGCTGATCTTGTCGCTGAGACTTTCTTGCTTGAAGGTTTCGAGGCTAGAGTCTCTGAGGGTCTTGAACATCTTATCCAAGAAGTTGAAGAGTTTGAACCGATTATCCTTATATTAGAAGCCAAGACCCTTGGCGTCGAGCGCTTCCAGACTCTCTGCACAAGCTTAAATAAATACAAAGAACAGTTCGGACTTAAGGTGCTAGTCGCCACCGATATCCCCGGTTATAACAACTTCCTCTCTGCTGGCGCTGATGTCTACTTGCCTAAGCCTTACGATCTTGAGGTGCTATTCAAGGAAGCTCGCCGTTTGCGTTACGCAAGTCTCTAGGGCTTCGTGATAAAATCATGGGCTGGGCTTCGCCTGTAAAAGGGCGCAGTATCTTTGGTGCAGTTCAAGGCATCTGCGAAGCGAAGCAGCGGAGTTTACTAGAACGTAAATGAGCATGCTGAGCGAGCAGATAACGCAGAAATGCGACAAAGAGACAAGCCCGCTATTAGTGGCAGGTGTCGCCAAGTGGTTAAGGCGCCGGTTTGTGGTACCGGTATTCGCGAGTTCAAGTCTCGTCATCTGCCCCATATTCAATTAATAGACATTCAGAGGCGTTTTGACTCTCAACCGCGCATGTTTTGAGGGTGGCGAACCTTGAATCTAGTATCCAGCCTCTATCTACAGAATCTTTTACAGGCTTAAACGGCTTTGCCAGTTCTACAGAGAGTTTTCCGTCTTTGAGAGTGAAGTGAGAACATAGGGTTCGCAAAACCAGCTTCTTATCATCTGGGTTGCCGTTAGCAAACATTTTTCTGGCTTCTTTGCAGAACTCTAAAGTTTCAACAGTTTTATCAACCCTGTAACTATCTGAGTCAGTATTGTTAGCCATATCGCGCGCTATTTCGTGCTTCTCACTGACCAAGGACTGCTTCTTAGTCTTGAATAACTCAGCATCTATTTCGTCACGTAATCGTAAGTCCAAAAGACGGTCTATTTCATGATTAATCTTCTCTATCTGCTTTTGCTGTTGCTTAAGTACTGAATCTCGTTTCG
>JAYVUR010000199.1:0-5933 GCA_043787715.1 Candidatus Melainabacteria bacterium | reverse complement strand
TCTTGAAAGGCAAGGAGCCCAGCAGCTTAATCCATATAATCTTATTGCTCAGATTGCCGATGATAAGTATTTGTTCTACAACTATATGCAGTCTGCTGAAATCCCGCAACCTGCTACAGAGATGGTCACTCGTGGTTCATACTCTGATGACGAATTGAATAATATTATTTTTGCATTTGCTACGAAGCACTCAGCAAGCGGAGTTGTACTTAAGCCAGTGCACGGTACTGAGAAGATTGATTTTTTTATGATGCCAGATACAGAGCTGCTAGATCTAGCTGTGCAGCATGCTCAGAAACTACTCAGTTATGATGATTTACTTCTACAGAATTATATAGCCACTGAGCGTGAATACAGAGTTCTATATTTTGCCGGTGAGTATTATTCGCCAACTAACTTAGATAGCAGCTTAGTTCCTCAACTTGAATCGTTCGTAAAAGCCTTACCTAGCAAGCCTGATATTATTGCTTTTGATATTTTAGATCAGGATGGAGTTTTGATTCCGCTGGAGATGAATATTAGACCGGCTGGGATGCATCGTTGCCTTAATAAACTATAGAGAAGCAAGGGGATCCTTCGCTGCACTCAGGATGACGCGAAGCGTCAGTTAATGGCAGCACTAATAGCACCAGAAATCAAACCAATAGTAGATACTTGGACTATAGTAGTGCAGATCCCAGTGGTGAAGGCTTGTAGCTGTTTCCAGCGGCTCTTAGGTACTGATATTAGATCGCCCTCGTGTACCAAATATTTATCTTCGCCTATGCCTTTGTCGTAGGCCTTGAACACCTGCTTCGGGAAATTAATTTTATATACCTCTCTGCGACCATCACGGTATTGGTGTACTATTTTGACATTTCGTTTATTAGAGAGTCTGGTGAAGCCACCAGCGCTAGCGATAGCATCATAGATGGTGGTTATATTTTCTGGTGCAAAAGTACCAGGTTTCATCACTTCACCGATTACTGATATATGTTTGTTTTGGTGCTGAATAACAAACTCAGCTTCAGGATATTTAGCCTTAAGTTCTTTATGGATTAATCCCTCAATTATAATCTCGCCATATCTTTCTAATACTATATGCCCATTAGCAAGTACCGGAAGTTTGCTAACTATAGATTCTAGACTACCATCAGGCTTTCTAATGCTCATGCTGATTAGATCGTAAGGCTTGATCTGATAATCACCGGTTTCAAGTTCAACTTGATTCGCACTAACGGCACCAGTACTAAGTAATATTATTAGTACTAATCTTATTAGGATCACGCTTGTATTTTAGCTCTGAACTTACCAGCTTCGTACATCTTGATGTATTGGTCGAAGCTCTGCTCTTCGTGGTATTTCTTCACTATGCGTTTAGCAGCTTCATAAGCTACGTCATACTGACCAGACATAAATGCAGCATTGAACAAGAATACATCGAAGACTTGTGTATTAGGATTGAGTGCCTGATATTTTCTAGCCAAATCATAGTAACGAGGACTACGTATTAGATGCAAGGTATCCATAAAGCCCTTAGCTAAGAATGGATTATGGGTAGCCTCTTTATCCATGATATTAATCAGATATTCTGTAGCTTTTGGATCCTTGTCATGCAGCTGCACAAGTAGGTTGATATTGACCTGGAAATGCTCGGGGTAGTAGTTATGAGCTAATCTGAATAGATCGAATGCTCTGCGGTATTGCTTAAGCTCCTGGGCGCGCATCGCTAAGAAGAATAAGCCTGAAGAGATGGTCTTACGTCCAGCATAAGCATACTTATCCCACATCTTATTAGTATCAGCTTTGTCTTTGTAATACTTGTAGGTCGCAAAATCATTAAGCTTGTAATCATCAACAAAATTATCAAAATCTCTAAAAGTTTTAGCGTATTTTACTGGATCTGCTTTGAAGGTTTTGGTGCCCGGATCCTTGTAGTAGTCAATTAATCTAGAGCGCCATACCTGCTGCACACCGGGGTCGTGTTTGACACTGTCAATGGTTGAGTTCCACATCTTTTCGCCATTGTGCCAGTCTAAATTACGCACGAAGGCTCTTATGCTAAATCCAAGAAGAGTGATGAGTACTATTGCAATTATAGTTTTGTCTCTATTGTTGATAAGTTTAATATCAGTGTCGAATTTAACCGGATTATCCTTGCCCATATAAAGATAGCGATAGACAAGGACTACCAATAAACTGGTGAGGGCGAAACAGAATATATAAGTGTATCTATCTCTAGCAAGTACATAGAGGGGGAGTATATTAAGCGCTATGCCTATGCTTAAGCCGGTAATCAAGCAAGAAAACGCAATAACAAAATTAGCTTGCCTTTTATTAAATTCATTCTCTGGAGTTTTAAGTCCTTGCCAAAAGTAATAAAAAATACCTATAACGAACAATGCTGAAACTGCAAAGCAAAGCATTTGGTATGGACTGTAAGCATCAGCAATAATTACTTGGTGATGCTGATCGACACTAAGTACAGCTGGATAAAAATACAGCTTAATGTAGTGGAAAAATATTTGGGGGGCTACTATTGTTAGGCGCTCTATCAGTTCAGGGATATTGTCGGTGATTAGAGCGTGCCTCTCGCGAACGATAGAGGAGCGGTGACTACTGTAGATGAGAATGCTCATGAACGCTAATATAACTTTTATCCAATCAATCTCTCTATTGAAGACCCGCTTGCGGTATATGAAGAATAGCAAGAGACAGAAAGGTCCAATAATCGCCATCTCTGAGCCGCAATAAGCGATCGCGAAACTTATGCAGCTCCAGAGTATTAAGAGTAAATCTCTAAGCTTACTGTAATCATTGAAATAGAGGTTAATAGTAAAAGCCGACAAACAAAAGAAAGTAGCCCAGAGGTAACCCACTCCAGAAGTGAGCATATTAAGAGCTTCAGAGTGCAAGGGATGTACTGTCCATATTAAGCTTATTAGGAATGCAAAAAATATAGCTCTACTCTCATCAGTCTCGACAGTAGTAGTCTGGATAATATTGTTATCCTTAAATCCTTTGTATTTGCCCGTTTGCTTAGCCTTGCCTAGTTTGCGTAGTTGTTGGTTTTGCCCAGCGAAGACTTTGAGCATGATTAAGAACAAGAGCAGTGTATTAATTATATGGAAACTGATATTGAAGAAGATGTGGAAACATACTGCATTAGGACCCCATAACTTATAGCCAATCGCTGACCCTACCCACTCCAGTGGTCTGTAGATAACGGTAGGATAATTAGTCCAAGCGACATTATGACTATCAGAGACTATATTGCCGTAGAACTTTGCTGTATATAAAGGACCTTTGTGAATGCGCTCATTATTGACTATCAGTTTTATGTCATCGTAGCCAGTAAACTCAGGGGTGATACTACTAGACCATGTAATAGCAGCAATAATAATAAGACTTATAATTGCGTTCTTGCGGCTTAATAGCTTCCCAATACTCAAGTTATTCATAGACAATTCAATTAAAACACAAAATCGGACAAATGCATTTTAGTTTAATATGCTTTCAATACTTGCAAAGGGTATCTTATAAAACGAACGCAACTTGGTATTATCTAGAACTGAGATCTTGATCTCGTCGTGTATCACGCCATCATACCTAAGGTTGGCGAACTTCTTATGCTTGGTTCTTAGTAGTTCTATAACTTCTTCAAGACTGGTTCCTTTAGAGCTAGCTATATTCAAGATGCCATTAATTTCTTTATTGATACTCATAATGACAGCAGCAGAGAAATCATCTATATGTATAAAATCTCTAATTATTTGCTTAGCTTTGTCTTGATTGGTTACTAGTGTAACAGTCTCATATGGGCATTTGCGGATTTCATTCTCGAAGATACTTATTACACTTTTGGTTCTAGGTTCTTTTGCATATGGATTAGCAATCCTCAGTATTAAATGCTTGGAGAATTCTTCTTGAATAATCTTCTCTACTTCAAGTTTATGCTGACCGTAGTCGCTGATAGGATGAACTTCCTCATCCTCGCTAATAGGCTTATTAGCCGTGCTTTCGTCGCGCAGCTCACCATAGACAGCAGAACTGGAGAAGTAAATCATATAAGTCGGCGCTAGTTCTCGAAGTAGCGTAAATAAGTTTTTGTCGGCTTCACTATTATCAGTGCGAGCAGCGTGGATACAGTATATTTGTTGATCAGGTTTGAGTATCTCTTTAAGCTTGGCCCCGAGTTTATCTATATGAGCTTGCTGTGAAAGATTAACCTGTACTAGTCTAGTATTGCCTTTGAATTTTTCTGATAAGCGTTCAAGCTTTAGAGTCCTATCGGTAAGTACCACTTGCTCGAATTTATTAAGGAAGCCAGTTTTCTCGGCAGCGAAATTCAATAAATTAGCAGCAAGATAGCCGCTAGCACCGGTGACTAGTAGTATTGGTTTGTTTGACATTATATTGGCTAAGCGCCTATACAATTATATTCGAGATAAGTAGAATGCTCAACTAACCTTTTGCTAATTCATTTTGGTTTTTGCCGGCTTGTTTCTCTTCGGTAATATCTTCCTTGATAGCTGATTCATGTCTGCGCAGGTTGCCTAGTGAGGCTTGTAATTGTGCGATATATGTTCTTGCCGCATTCATTGATTCTTGCGGTGCTTCAGCATTAATTAACGAATCCATTAATCCTTGCTGCTCAACTATGGCATATTGCACTATGTCGATATTACTACTTACTTGTGCCAATTCTTGGGTTAAATTAATCGAGTGACCAGACATTTACTACTCCTAGCTTGACTTTGCAAGACTATTTCCTTCCTTAAGTGCTGTTTGTTTTCTTGTAATTCGTTTTTCCAGAAACTCTCTTCACCACGCCAAAATCCAAGAGCTGCTCTGGTGTTGCTGATTTCGGTTCTTAATTCAGCCATGGCTTCTTTGACTTGCGGGTCATCGGCGCCTGATGCTGACATCAGTTCATCCATGCCGCTTTCAAGATCGGTCATCACGCTCTGATAGTGCTCAGTCAAGTTTGTTGACTTAGCCATCTCTATTGAGGGATTGACTCCTCCTCTACTCACTTCACTCGACCCTCCATCTCTTGACAGAGTTCTTTAATTGGTCTATCAGCTTCAGCTCTAATAATTTCTCTTTTTAGGGCTACGAACTTATTTAATGAGACCTGATCCATATGACTATGATCTAGGCTATTGCGCATAGATTTTAGATCAGTGATTTTCTGCATAGTATCTTCACGACTCTTGCGAACCATATCTTCAGCCATTAGTCCACGCTTATCTGCTTCTTTGCGGATATTAGAAGCTACAGCCTTCAATTCATCAGGGTTTGCTGTTTTAAGTAGTAGATCTACCATTTCAGCTCTAATACCTAAGCCCTCAAGCAATGTTGCTTTAATTTTTTTAATTTCTTCTTTGTTAACTTCCTTCTTATTGTCTTTAGCTTTTTCTTCAGCGAACTTCTCGAAGAAATCAGCAACCTTCTGTAAGCTCTGTGATTCTTGGCGTAGTGTTACTGCTTCACCGGGTGCTATATCAAGTTTGCGAACCAGGCTTTGAATAAGATTATCTACGGCCGTTTCATCGTTTTGGCCTGATAGTTTCTTGGCCAGCTTAGTACTGAATTGATTGAGTGTTTCTAATTGTTCTATCTTGGGATCCATTGTTATCCACCTCTATGGAACTAATAAATCAAATCAAGGTTAAGAACTGGTTAACAAAAACGTGACATTGGTCACGTTTTTGTGCTTTCAGCCACGAGTGCATAAATCAAGCGCTTATTTAACAATATGTTGAGAACCACGTGCTATAGCCACCGACCCAGTACGGGTAACTTCTTTAATACCATAAGGGGCTAGTAGTTGTACCATGGCGTTAATCTTCTCGCTATCACCAGTAATCTCGACTATAGCTGAATCTTCAGCTACGTCTATTACTCTGGCTCTGAATAAATCAGTTATTTCTAAGACTTCACGTCTATTG
>JAYVUR010000198.1:0-3845 GCA_043787715.1 Candidatus Melainabacteria bacterium | reverse complement strand
ACAGCGCATCAAACTTGCTTCAGAATTGTCTCGCCGCTCTACTGGTAAGACTCTCTATCTTCTTGATGAACCTACTACTGGCTTGCATTGGCGTGATATTCAATATCTGCTCGATGTGCTTAATAGACTTGCCGATGCCGGCAACACCATACTAGTTATCGAACATAATCTTGATGTGATTAAACAAGCCGATCATATTATTGATCTTGGTCCGGAGGGCGGCGAGCATGGTGGTGAGATTATCGCCGAAGGCAGTCCAGAAGAAGTGGCGCGGGTAGCCAAGTCGCATACGGGGAACTATTTGCAGGCGAAACTTAGCCGTGCGACAATAGGTGCGTAATGCACACTATACTTGAAATCGGCAGCGGCAGTCTTAAGCTCCACAGAAGCGGAGCCGATGGCTTCACCGAAAAATTCCAAAGCAGTCTTGGCAAGGATATGCAAGGCGCAGCATTAGCGCCAGAGTCTGTTGCCGTAGCCTTGACTAGTGTTCACGAAAATATTACTCCTTATCTTCAAGCTAAGAATATTAATCCACACACACTACTAGTATTCGCAACAGCAGCAGTGCGCAAATCTCAGCATGACCCAAGCGGCAAGCAATTCCTCAAGCAGCTCTATGACTTGGGTATAGCTGATGCCAGCAAGAATCCTATTAGGGTTTTTAGCGAAGATGATGAGTGTAAGTATGCAGCTCTTGGCGTGATTAATGGTATGCGCAGCACTGAGCCTGAATTACATGACTACTCTATCTTAGATACTGGCGGCGCTTCGCATCAGCTAATAGAAGTGAGGGCAAATAATATCACCAAGCAGATTTCTATAGCTCTAGGTTCACACTCAGACCATAGTAAGCTCAGCGAACTAGCTGATTTTATTAAGTTAGGTTTTAGTAAATCTTCAGTGCTAGTCGTGATAGGCACATCTTCCACCATACTTAATGCTATGGATATAGCTAACCGCCAGCAACTACGCGAAGTGCGCGACAGATTAGTGCCAATGCCAGTCTCTGAGCGCCGCGAATATTTAACTAAACTTATCAACGCTTCGCAAGACCCTGATAAGGCAATAGCATTAAGCTTGTTAGTAGATTATAGACTGATGATTATCGACAAAGCTCTTAGCCTAATACTTAACTGCGCCGATCAGCTTGAAATAGAGAGCTTCCACTACAGCAAGGAGCAGGCTATGCATTATGTTTCGCAGCATGGATTTTAATTGTTATCCTGAACGTAGTGAAGGACCCCCGTGCAGCCATTAAGGGATCCTTCGTTCGCTCAGGATGATAAACATTAATGACACTACGCAACGTGACGCTTAGTTAAATCAATTAAATAATGTAAATTATGAATACTCAAAAGAGTTCCTGACACCGTTTCGCCTGCACGCCATAGATGTCTAATATAAGCTTTACTATGATTAGCGCAAGTGTAACAAGTGCAGCCTTCTATTAATGGCGAGAAGTCCTCTCTATATCTTTCTGCTTTAATTAATTGCCGCGAGCCATCAGCCGCGAAAAAACAACCATGCCTAGCGATGCGAGTTGGCATCACACAATCAAACATATCTATGCCAACATCTATAGCTTTAAGTACATCTTCGTGAGTACCAATACCCATAAGGTATCTAGGTTTATTCTCAGGCAGTAGCGGCGTAGTAAAACGAACTATCTCATCTATATCATCGCGCGACTCACCAACACTCACTCCGCCGATAGCGTAGCCGCTAGCTTGCATAGAAGTGATTACCCGCGCCGATTCTTGGCGCAGGTCTTTATAGATGCCGCCTTGAACAATCAAGAAGAGACTTGGCGCATAGAGATCCTTCGCTTCGCGAGGGATAGCAGAAAGGTGACTTACGTCACGTTTCTGCGCTGCAAGCCAAAAGGGATCCTTCGCTGCGCTCAGGATGACATTATGCTCAGCCACACAAATCTCCGCCCATCTATGAGTGCGCTCCATAGCATCCTTCGCTTCAGCCCAAGTCACTTGCCCCGGCGGACAATGATCGAAAGCCATAATAATGTCAGCACCTAGCTTGTGCTGGATCTGCATAGATTCACGCGGACCAATAAAATGCCGCGAACCATCGTGATGATCTATAAACTCAGCGCCCGCATCTGTGATTTTGCATTTATCAATGCGCGCTTGCGAGAAGATTTGAAAACCACCAGAGTCAGTAAGAAAGGGACGATTGTAATTAGTCCACTTATGCAGTCCACCAGCCTTAGCTATTAAATCTTCGCCCGGTCTTAAATGTAAATGATAAGTGTTCGCAAGAACTATCTCAGTACCAACCGCATCAAGCTGATCCCAAGTCATAGCTTTTACTGTTGATTGAGTACCCACTGGCATAAATACCGGTGTCTCAATCACACCGTGAGCAGTAGATATCTGGCCCTTACGTTTAGTGCCGTCTTTTGAGACTAATTTAAATTCAATTTGCTTGGGAGCTAGGCTGCTAGTCATTTATCAAATATAATAATATAATCAGCTCTTATCTTATTACTCAAACTTCCAAAAGCCTTTAAAAATGCGATAATCTAGGGGTAACACTAATGTTAGACCCGCTCAAAATCGGGTCTAATATTAATATATTGGTTTTCAACCAAGGGTTTTCACCCCAATGACAGAAGAACCAGAAGATAAGCAAATTCCCTGCATAGTCGGCAAAGGCGTAGTAATGTCCAAAAAAGACATGATGCGTGTACTGAAAGGTTTCGATCATGTACTTTATACCGACACTATCGATGGAGATTTGCAAGTTGAAGACGAGGCTTACTTAGTAGAAGTATTTCGCAGTGATATTGAAAGCACCATAGTATTCAATCGCCGAATGCACATCAACGTAGAGAATTTTGAGTATTTGCGCATAATTCAGAACTTACCTGGCATAGTGGAACTTATAGAAGGGCACCGGACTTTAAGACTTGAAGCCGTGGTGGATCCGTTTAGCAACAAGGATATTTTGATGACAGAAGTGCTGGAGAATCGTGCCCGCATTGAAGCGCTTTACGAAGAAGAAGATATTATTTTTGACGACGATTTTTAAGCCCACCTTTAAGCCTAGTCTATTTAACCCATTTGAAAGCCAAAACCCTCTCTAGAACAGCAATTCCGGGAATATTACCCTAGAGGACATGAATAAAAACCTCAAATTCCTGCTGTCACTAAGACCAGCTAAGCTACTAAGCTTAGTTAAAACAGTATTGGACAATCAATCAAATGTACTAGCAATGTTTATCATCTTAGTACTTGGTATGCTATTGGTGCCACTTCCTTCCTTCTTACTTGATATTGCATTTGTACTTAATTTTTCCTTATCACTCGGTATCATCTTAATTACAATGTACACCAAGAACCCTCTTGAGTTTAGTACTTTCCCGACAGTCTTACTATTAGTCACACTAGGCAGATTGGCTCTTGAGATAAGTGCAACAAGAGCAATACTACTAAGCGGACACGCAGGTAATGTAATTCATGCTATCGGCGAGTTCGTTGTAGGTGGTAACTACGTGGTCGGCATCATCATCTTCATCATATTATTCGTGATTAACTTCATCGTCGTAACCCAAGGTGCTGGCAGGGTTTCAGAGGTAGCTGCTAGATTCGCACTTGATAGCATGCCCGGCAAACAACTAGCGGTAGATGCGGATCTTAATGCTGGGCTAATAGATGAAGCGGCTGCCAAGAAGAGACGCAGAGACATCGCGCGAGAAGCAGATTTCTACGCCACTATGGACGGTGGTAGCAAATTCGTTAAAGGTGATGCTATTGCATCAATTATTATTGCCTTCATCAACGTCGCTGCTGGTTTTATTATCGGCATGCTGCAACTAGGTTTAT
>JAYVUR010000197.1:0-8771 GCA_043787715.1 Candidatus Melainabacteria bacterium | reverse complement strand
TACTCTTATTGATCACGTTTACGCGGCACCTGTGATTATCGACTACATTAAGCGTTTCGTTAACACTGAAGATCTAGTTATAGTATCGCCAGATGTTGGCGGCGTGGCGCGCGCGCGCGGTTACGCCAAGCGCATCGGTGATGTGCCTATCGCGATTGTTGATAAGCGCCGTCATCACGACAGACAAAACAGCATTGAAGTGATGAATATCATCGGTGATGTCGAAGGCAAGACTGCGATATTAATCGATGACCTTATCGATACAGCGGGCACTATCACCAAGGCTGCCGATCTATTGATGGAGAAAGGCGCTAAAGAAATCTATGCTTGTGCTACTCATGGAGTGCTCTCTGGGCCAGCTTTTGAGCGTATCGAGAATTCGCCTATCAAGGAATTGATTATCACCAACTCTATACCGTTATCACCAATGTGGTATCAATCCAAGAAGGTAGTACAGGTATCTGTCGCTCCCTTCCTTGCAGAGTGCATACGCAGAGTGTTTTCCAATGGTTCGGTTTCTGGAATGTTTATTTAGCAAAAACGTGACATCGGTCACGTTTTTGCGCTCTAGACCACGAGTGCACAATGTTAAAGCAGCAGGTAAACCAACAAAAAAGCTTAATCAAAGAAGCAGCTTTCGAACTCGGCTTCAACGATATTAGATTTATCGCGGCGAAACCCTTGCTTGAAGCTGAAGCGAAGTTTCTTAAATGGCGCGAGCAGGGTTACGCAGCTGATATGCAATATCTTCTGCGCGATAATCCTGTTAACGCAAGACCAGAAGCTCTACTAAAAGAAGCGCGCACAATAATTATGCTAACCGCTGGCTACTACACGCCAGCTCCGCCCAAGCCGGGTCCAGAATGGGGCAGGGTTTCTAGTTATGCTGTTGGGCGTGATTATCATAAAGTTTTGCGGGACAAGGTAAAGCTACTACAAGCGCGCTTTCAAGATTTATTTTTACATTCTAGATTTTTTACTGACGCGGTGCCGCTACTGGAGAAATCTTTCGCCGCCTCTGCTGGACTGGGTTTCCAAGGGCGCAACACGCTGCTAATATCACGGGCGCAAGGTTCTTATAATTTTATCTTAGAATTAATTACTGATATAGAATTCGAGCCTGACGCTGATGAGTCGCCACATCTAAGCAAGCAAGCTTGTGGTGGCTGCACTCGCTGTATATCTGCCTGTCCGACCGGGGCTTTGGTTTTGGATGGCGGGCTGGATAAACAGAATAATGGTTTATTAGATTCGCGTTTATGTATAAGCTATCTCACTATAGAAAATCGCGGTGAAATTCCCCGGGAGCTGCGTTCGAAAATTGGCGATTGGGTTTTTGGTTGTGATCTCTGCCAAGATGTTTGTCCTTATAACGCAAAGCTAGGGCTCGAGATCGATGAAGCTGAACTCTATCGCCGCAAACTAGAGTTAGCGAAATCACGCATATTTCCTGAGTTCTGGCCTGAAGCTGGAGTTGGACATTGGTTGCATTTACCTTCGGTGCTTGCTCTGCGCAACGAGAAAGAATTTCGCCAGCGCTTCGCCGGCACGCCTCTGATGCGCGCTAAATTATCAGGCTTGCAGCGTAACGCCAGAGTGGTACTAGAAAATGCTGGGCTAGCGGTCAAATAAGCTATTATTACAATAAAATTATAATTTTATTGTAATAGAAATCCAGTATTTGCTTATTTTCCAAAATCCTAAAACAACATAAGACCTGCTAGGATAAGCTCTGATGTCAACAGTCATCCTAAAAGTACCCAATAGATTAGAGTCCGATTATCTCGCCCAGCCGCTATTAAACCATGCTGTTGGTGATGATGTTATCTGCGGCGCCCTTAGCTCTGAAGAAGCTGGGCGCAATTTACTAAGCAGTTTACATAAAGCCTCAGTAATTAATATTGCCGCCAGAACCAGCGGTTCAAACCAAGAAGTGCAAATTAGCGCCGCCGGTGCAGCCAGTCCTTTAATTAAAATTCAAAATCAAAGTGGTGGCGAGAGTGAGCATGGGCTTGCTGTGATTAGAGACATAATAGGTTTTGTAAGTCATCATGCGGCCCAAACGGCAAAAATCGATTGTGTAATTTCTTGGGCAGCTGGCAAGGGGCAAGAAGATCCTAAAGCCAGCACAAGCGGCGGCGAGCATCACCGGTATCACACCAACTTTCCCGTGTATGGATTTGGCAAGAACGCTGATGATGCTGTTTATCAACCTATTAATATTGAGGAATTTTTTGCAAATCCATTAAGGCAAGCAAGACCTCGAGCCCTGGTCAAAGTTGCTGCCGATGCTAATCTTGTCGACGACAAGAGAAGCACCGACTCTCAAACCATCACCATTAATCACTGCCACGATGCACTCAGCTCGATGCGCTCTTGGTCGGCAGATCACCTTAAAGATGGCGACAACGCAGCGCTATTAATCTTGGGCACCGGGTCCAACTTAGGTATTGGCGAGAATTGGAATAGTCGCTCTGTTAATTTTTCCAGTTACAACAATACGGAGTGTGGTAGAGCCATCGCCAATGAAGGTGCAGGATCAGCTGGACAAAAAACCCTAAGAAATGATTTCAATAATCCAATTTATGGAGCAATAGAAACTGGCTTTAGAAGCGGTGAGACCTCTCTTGAAGAAATCATCGCCGGAGGTAAAAAAATTACTCCCGAGACCAACAAACCTTATGAGCAAGGGCGCTGGCTAGAGACAATAGAAATAAACAGGGGAAACAAAAAGCAAGCTTTCTCTAGTATGCGCGGTTTAGTAAATTATTATTGCTTAGAGCTTGCTCACAATAAGGTGATTGAGGTGGGGCTTAATAATCTGGCAAAAGCTCTAGGGGTCAATAATCACAGGGGTAAGCCGCTTACAATAAGCAAAGAAGATATTCTCAATAGTAGTCTTTTGGCTAAGTTCAAAGAACAGAAACAATGGATTAGCAATGAAGAAATAGAGGCTTCAGCCAAAGAATACATTAGGTTAGATGGGTCAGCAGAAGCAGATCAGCATAGATTTGCCTATGCCATAGTAAGACACCACGTAGATAGAATCGCAACTATAGTTGCAGACATTATCAAGGAAACCCCTCAACTGCAGAACAAAGAAACTACGCTGCTTGTAGATGGCGGACACGGCAAGGGTATTCTTGGTATGGGCTCAATAGTCAAAAACGGTGGTGGTGGCATGCCCGCTATGCAAAACCTATTTGAAGAACTGATTAATGAAAGACTTGATCATCCGACTATGGTCAAAGTGAAACTAACCCCCGATAAACAAAACCTAGATGGTGTCGATAAAATACTTGCGCGCCTAAATCCCCAATAACCCATGCTTAGCTAATATACTAGCCGCCTCTTCACTGCGTACAGTGTCGATAAGCCTAGCAACCGGCTGAGTAATATCACCGGCTGTAACCAAGTAGACATAACGGGTAAGCGGGTATTCTCCACGGCGCAGCACGGTAGAGTTTAATTCCTCGCCCGCCATTGGTGATATCAGTCTATCGTCAAGAGCTGCTGACAATTTCAGCACCCTAATTGTTTTGAAGCTCATCACATCACCAGCGCCAATAAAAGTAATCGCATTGGGATTATTCTCTACCATGCGCAACATAGATCTCATGCCAGAACTGGCCTCTGGTCCCACTATCGCCACAACATCTTCGGCAAGCGGCTCAGAGTACATCACCCTATCCTTGAAGAAGCTATAAGTCCCACCCTCTGGTGGTCCAGAATATTTATCCACCTTAGCAAAATTGCCAGCCCAGCCGAAGTCAGACCAGCGCGCATAACCACCAAATATTTTACGCAAATCATCCAAGGATACACCTTCGACTGGATTTTTACTGTTCACCAAAACCACAACAGCGTCCATCGCGATCTTGTGATCAGCAAGAACCTTACCAAGCCTGGCTGCACGTTTTCTTTCTTCAACCGTTGGCATACGCGAACTAGCAGCTACATCAATCTCACCATCTATTAGCTTGCGAATAGCATTAGTACTAGTGCCATCCTTAAGATCTAATGCAAGTTTAGGCATTATGTTTTTAAGCCTAGGCTCAAGCTCGTCTACGGTTTGGATTATATAAGTAGGTCCATCCATGCGTAGTTTGTAATTGTTGCTTGGTTTTGCGATTTTACTTAAATTAGTGTAGGAACCGTACTCGGCAACCAATTGCTGCACGCTACCTGCGTGATTATTAAGATAGTTATCGTAGATATATTTGCCGCCATAGAATAAAGCAGTAAGTAAAACCATGTTGAACAAGAAGCTAAAAAAGCCGCCTTTCTTTCTGGTAATTTGTTTGCGCTTCTGGGGGATAGAACTGGATTGTTTGCCGGGAATAGAAGTAACTATAGTTTTATTGGGTTTGTTATTTTTAAAATCTTTGATTTTAAGATTGTCTAAAATATAATCAATACCGTGTTGCAGGAGACGATTGGTGTAAGTGATATTCTCACCTATATCCATGGCGATCGTGTTTAAATCTGAATTATTCTTGTAATGTAGTTCTAATATACGTTTGAGCTTTTTATATTCCTCATAACCAAGTTTAGGTTTAGTTATGTTTTTGATTTGATTTATATCCTGTTGTGATAAAGATAAATAACCAATAAGTTTATTTATTTCAATAAACAGAGCGATCATTTCTTTTTGTACTTGATTTGGCACACCTTGACCCTTGTAAGCATCTAGGTTTTTAGCGAAATGAAAAATCGCGACAATTGTTGAATTTTTAAGGTCAGCGCTACTTTTCATAAATTAAGATCATGCACTAGTTTTGTTATTAGCGCGCGCGTCTCCGGACTAATCGAATTAGTAAAAAAACTTTCAATTAAATCGCGGATCTTCTTATAATCCAAATCTGGGTTAGATTCAGTCATCTTATATATTTTAATCTGAAATACTTATATCTGCTGCTTACTTGTGCTTAATTGGCATTATTAAGTGGATAAAAGGCTCATCAGAGATAGGTTTTAAGACCACTGGGTTAAGCTTGCCGGCCATGGAAATCTGTATTCGCTCTGAGTCTAGGTGTTTGAGGATTTCTATTAAATAACGCACGTTAAAATATATATCCATATCTTCGCCCATATATTCTATGGTAATAGTATCTTCGGCCCCACCAAAATCCAAATTACTAGACTTGATATTAAGGATATTAGCGCTGAAGTTTAGATGCACCAGATTGGTAATCTCATTAGCCATTACTGCTACACGCTCAAGACAGTGAAGGAACTCGGCTCTATCTATTTGCGCTATCTTGTCCAAACTTGCTTGATTGGGGATTAGTTGTTTGTAACGCGGATAAACACCATCGAGTAATCTTGACACCACTAACCTATCTTCGGTTTTAAATACTACTTGTGAGGTTGTGAAGCTGAGTTTAACCGTATCATCAACACTCGACTCAATAATGCGATTAATATCCATCATTACTTTAACTGGAACTATAACTTCTTTTTTACTTAAATTACTAAGACTCTCTATTGAATCTATTTCAAGTTCATAACTTGAAAGCCTATTACCATCTGTACCGGCGAACTCTATAACCTTGGTATCTGGCTTAGTCTCACTGTCTTTAATGGCTATATAAACGCCCCCAAGAATATTATTAACATCATAACGAGAAGCAGCAAACTCAACCAAATTAATAATATGAACGAACTTAGATTTAGCAATAGAGAAATATGTCTTCCCTTCTGGGCGAGTTGGTCTTGGGAACTCGGAAGCTGCAACACCAACCAAATCAAAATTAGCCTTACGGCAATGCACTGAAGTTTTTTGTGTGAGATTATCTACAGATATTTCAATATCATCATCTTCAAGTTTAGAAACTATATCCTCTAGCTTACGCGCAGATAAAGTAATACTCCCATTCTCTATATTATTAGATGGGATTATTGCTTCAATAGATAAATCTAGGTCTGTGGCACTTAGCGATAAATGTCCATTTAAGTTCTCAAGTAAAATATTACTCAAAATAGGTTGTAGGCTTTTATTGGGAACAGCCTTACCAACAGATTTAATTGCCTTATCTAATACACTTTTAGGAACTCTAAGTTTCATAACTACGTTAATTCTAACTGATTTTATATATATAAATAGTATTAGTAGAGTAAAATAATTTTGGTTTATAACCTCGTTTTAAGCTTTAGTAGAGCCTAAAACTTAATGTAGAAAGTTTTCTACACCTGTAGAGAACCCTAAATCTTTGGGCCTAATAGAAGTAAGACCTCTAAAACCGTAGGAAACTCGACCAGGTTTCCTACAAAAGCTCCTTTAGTTTTGGAACAAAATGATAGTTTTCTACAATATTGGAACTTAGTAATTTAGCAACAATCTTATCCTTACACTCAGTAATAGAATTCTCGTCTGTTTTTACTATTAAATCGGGATTTTCCGGTTCCTCATACGGATCACTAAGCCCTGTGAAGTTTTGAATTTCACCAGCTGTGGCTTTTTTGTATAAGCCTTTAACATCCCTAGCCTGTACCGTGTTTAGATCGGCTTTAACGTAGATCTCAAGGTATAGATCACTTAATGATCTAGCAAGAGCTCTTGCTTCCTCGTAGGGTGCTATTACTGGCACTAAGACTAAGACCCCATGTTTGGATAGTTTGCCGGCTAAAAAAGCAATACGTTCTATGTTTTTAATTCTATCTTCTCTAGAAAAACCAAGATCTCTACTGAGGTGAGCACGAATCTCATCACCATCTAAGACCTCTATAGCCACCCCCTTAAACTCTTCGGCGAGTGCCTTGGTAAGGGTGGATTTACCAGCCCCAGAGAGCCCTGTTAACCATATGGTTGCACCTTGTTTGAGTTTGTATTTGCTTTGCTCCTGCATGATAATAATTGTATCAGTGGCGAGGGGGCTGCTAAGATTCCAGAATATTGGTGGCTAACAAAACCAGATTAGACCAGCTACTTGTTGAACTTGGCTATTTCCCTTCCTGTGAAAGAGCTCGCACTAGCATTATGTCCAATAGAGTGCGTATCGCCGGGGCTCCGGCAACAAAAGCTGGACAGCAAATCAATATTGATAAGTTTTATAAAGAACTGGAGATTAACCCTGATTACCTAAGGGTTGAAGAATTAAACAGCGAGTATGTTAGCCGAGGTGCTTATAAACTTAAGGCTGCGGCTCTTGATTTTAATTTAGATTTTAAGAATAAGGTGGTTTTAGACATTGGCGCTTCCTCTGGTGGTTTTACTGATTACAGCTTGCAGGCTGGAGCCAAAGCTGTGATTGCTGTTGATGTTGGCAAGGCACAATTAGACGCCAAACTGGTGGGCAGTTTGCAAGTGCTTAATATAGAATCAGAAAACTTCAGACACACAAATGTAACCTTGATAGCCAAAAAATACCAAGAGTGTTTTAATGAACCTCTGCGACTTGATTATATGGTTGCGGATTTATCGTTTATTTCTATAATTAAAATACTAGCCAAAGTAAAAGAGTTTCTCGCTTCTTATGGCCATGAAGCGACAAGAATGGTGTTCCTGATTAAGCCACAGTTCGAGGCCGAGAAACAAGATGTCGATAAGTGTGCAGGGGTGATTCGCGACTCGAGTTTGCGCGCAAAGACACTAGATACAACTATTAGAGCTATTCAGGCAGAGGGTTTTGAGCAATTGGGGCTGCTAGAATCACCCATTAAGGGTGCCAAGGGTAATATAGAGTATTTGCTTTATTTGAGGGCGATATAATTAGTAGTTAGTGAAAGTAAGTGTTTTTTATAATCCAACAAAAGAAAAAGCTGAGCTGCGCGCTCGGGAACTAGCGGCTGAACTTTCTAAGCTTGGTGTGAATGTTGAAGTAAATAAAACAGAGAAAGATGTTTTTAGGTGGGAAGCTGCTCTTGATAGTAGTTTTAATTTGGTTGTTGTCTTTGGTGGTGACGGTTCATTCTTGAATACGGCAAGGCAAGTGGTTGCTCACGGCATACCGATTATTGGTGTTAATCATGGACATCTTGGTTTCCTCTCCGAGTATGGCGATATAGAGCTTTCGCGTTTAGCTGCTGAGATTCATGCGGGTAACTGGAGTTATGGTGAGCGCACTGTGATTAAGGCTTACTTGCCAGATTATGACAAGACTTTTATTGCCATCAATGATATTTCTGTTCAACGCTCGCACTACACCAACCTGCTTTATACAGATTTATATGTCGATGATAATTTATTACATAGTTTTAGGGCAGATGGGATTGTTGTTTCTACGCCCACCGGCTCTACTGCTTATGCGCTAAGTGCAGGCGGTGCAGTAATGGATCCCAATATTAGAGCTTTTGAAATCGTGCCAGTTGCGGCACATTCGCTAGCGAGTAGACCCCATGTGATTTCTGATGAGCAAACCATAGTACTTAAGAGTAAAGACGAGCTTGATTTTTTTATGCAAGCTGACGGACAAGAATTGATTAGCCTTGATCCTGGTTCAACCGTGATTATTACTAGGTTTGAGCAGCCCTTGAAGCTGGTCAGGCTGACTAATAGTGACAGGAACTTCTATAGCATCTTAAGAGAGAAAATGAAATGGGGACTAACAAGTTAGAAGCAGTTAAATTTATAACTACCAAGCGCATTGAAGGGTTACCAAATACTCTTGATGTTTTTTGTAAGCCACAAGCGTTTAACCGTGAGGAGCTAACTCAAGCGGTCGATAATATTATTATCCCAGGGGCTGAACTTGAGCCATTAGAGTTTGCCTTGTTACAATTTCTGCTTAAGGATTTATTCGTGCTAATGCAGCACTCGGGGCTTAATAACG
>JAYVUR010000196.1:0-3424 GCA_043787715.1 Candidatus Melainabacteria bacterium | reverse complement strand
GAAACAATCCTTATATTGAAGCTATTCTGCTAATAAAAGCTAGTCCAAAAGACTTAGCTATATTAAACTGTTTTATATGGATTTAATTCAAATCGCCATTCTAGCTTTGGTTCAGGGACTAACAGAGTTTTTGCCTATAAGCAGTTCCGGACATCTTGTTCTAGTGCCTAAGCTAATGGGCTGGCAGGAACATGGACTAGATCTTGATGCGTTTTTGCATCTTGGTACTCTTGCTGCGGTCTTGGTTTATTTTCGCAATGACTTAATAGATTTGGTTCTGCATAAACGTAAACTTGGACTCGCGATTATTCTTGCTACTATGCCAGCGGTGCTGCTTGGTTTCGGTGCTAAAGCATATTTCTCAAGTGATGCGGTGCGCTCTATCGCTAGCATCTGCATCACGCTTATACTGGGTTCTTTATTAATGGTACTCGCTGATATCTATGCTAGTGCGCGCGCAGAATTTAAAGCTACTGAACAAATGAAAATTATAGATGTGCTGTGGATAGGCTGCGCGCAGGCGCTGGCGCTGTTCCCCGGGGTCTCGCGCTCTGGTGCTACTATTTCGGCTGGTTTATTCTCGGGGCTTAAGCGTGAAGATGCGGCGCGTTTTTCTTTTCTCTTAGGTGTGCCGGCTATAGCTGGTGCCGGTCTATTAGCTGTTAAAGACATGCTAGAAACTGGAGTCGAACTTAGTTATGCAGGCTTGGGATTAGGTTTTATTATCAGTGCTGTATCTGGCTATCTTGCCATTGATTTTCTTATTAAGTTTCTTAAAACCCAGTCTATGAAGTGGTTTGTGATTTATAGAGTGGTGCTGGCGGGGTTCTTATATTTTTATTTTTGCTAGAATAGTAGAGCATGTACAGAGGCAGCATACTTCGTTATTCTAATTATCTTCCGGTCAATAATGAGACTCCAATTATTACTCTTAATGAGGGCAACACTCCTCTTATCGAAGCGCCGCATATAGCTAAACTCTGTGGGGTGAATGGACTTAAAGTCTATTTGAAGCTTGAGGGTTTAAATCCTACTGGTTCTTTTAAAGATCGTGGTATGACTATGGCAGTCTCACATGCAGTTGCTAAGAAAGCTACGCGTATAATTTGTGCTAGCACCGGTAACACCAGCGCTTCTGCTGCGGCTTACGCTGCTCGTGCCCGCTCTATGGGCTATGAGATGGAATGCTATGTGCTTATTCCGGCTGGCTATGTAGCTCTTGGTAAACTATCGCAAGCACTTATCCACGGCGCAAAAGTAATCCAAATAGAAGGCAACTTCGATGCCGCTTTAACTATAGTTCGCGAGCTAGCTGATAAATATCCTATTGAACTTGTCAATTCAGTAAACCCTTATCGTATTGAGGGACAGAAGACTGCGGCGTTTGAAATTTGTGATGAGCTGCAAGCGGCTCCTGATTATCTCTGCATACCAGTTGGTAACGCGGGTAACATCACCGCTTACTGGGCAGGTTTCAAAGCCTATGTGCGCAACCCGCACGCGCGTCCTAAGATGATGGGTTTTCAAGCGCTAGGCGCTTCTCCAATAGTGCAAGGTAGAATATTTGAGCACCCTGAGACAGTAGGGACAGCGATACGCATCGGCAATCCAGCAAGCTGGAAGCAAGCTGAAGCTGCGCGTGATGAATCGGGCGGAATTATAGATGCTGTTAGTGATGAAGAGATATTAGAAGCGTACCGTACTCTGCATGCTGAGGAAGGTATAGGCTGCGAGCCAGCATCAGCAGCAAGTGTGGCTGGTCTGATTAAAGCTGCTCACGCAGGCAAGATCATGCCAGAGAGTACAGCAGTCTGTATTCTTACTGGTAATGGACTCAAGGACCCAACTACAGCTATTGATCAAATTAAACTTGATGAAACTAGTTATAAAGCTGATGAAGCTGTGATAGCTGAACTCTTGGGTTTGAAGCCGGTGAAGGCTTAAAACTTGCCGGGTTTAGTTTCGCTGTTTTTGCCGGTGATGGTTATAGGTCCGCCATAAATTTCGTCCCATTTAGCTAACCACTCTTCGTACATATCATTCCAGTTATGTTTCTCAAGATCTACTAAGATCTTGGTGCTATTGCTCCAAATACTTTTCTTGGGCTTTTTCTTGCTTTTAGGCTTAGCTTTTTCCATGTGTAATAGCTAATTATATCAAGTTTGGGCAAGCTTACGATTATTAGCTACTAAAGCAAACTGATAACAATATTTAGCGAAATAGTCTAACCCCGTATTGTACTGGTGGGCTCCATAATAAGCATCACAAAACACTTCTCGCAAACGGCATAACTCGCGCAATTTTGCTCCGCGCCAGCGAGGGTCAGCTTTGGTTAGATCCCACAGCTCAAGCGCTCTGTAGAATGAGGCTTCTGCGTAGGATTGATTTCCTTTTGCTTGCCATTTAATCACGCGTTCTACTTCGCTGCCTATATTACCAATCTGTTCGGCTAGGCTTCTAGTGAACCATTTACCAGCAGCTTCATTGGCATGAAACATTTCTGTCATTTAATAACCTTATTAATTATCTCAATAATTTTGGCTTGAATAGCTTTGTCTTCGACCGACCTAGATTTATTATTCTGTGCAGGACGAATATTAATCATTGAATCGAATTCAATCCAATCTTCTTGAGCTAAATCAACAAAAATATTTATACCCCACAAATTTTTTTGTTCAGATCCTTGTCCTAGTAAGAATTCTTCTTCGTCAGAATGCATTTCTCCGCCAAGGGCAATTAAGCCAGTTTCTATATCAATGACGGCTTTTATCATGTCGCCGTGACGTTGTTTGGCGAGTTCTTTAATCTCAGCTAAAGTAATTGAGCCTTTGATGAGGACTATATCTGACATGAGCATTAAACCAAATTATACTGCGTATCCCTCTGCGCCGCCTTGCGTCCGGCAGCTTCGATGTAATAGCGCATCTCATTCACACTCGCTCTATGAGTGGTATTGGCAGCAGAGACCACATTCTCTTCCATCATATTGCCGCCAAGATCATTGCAACCGAAATCTAGCGACACTTGCCCAAGCTCATGACCTTGAGTCACCCAGCTAGCTTGGAAGTTCTTGAAATTATCCAAGAATATTCTTGCAATAGCAAGAGTGCGCAAATAATCTTCGCCCGAGGAGTTCTCGTTATAGTCTGGCAGTGTGCCCTTGTTGCTGAAACTATCCATAATGCGGCTCAGCGGAGTCTCGCCGCGCTGAAAATTCCAGCACACGAAGGCAGTGAAGCCGTGGCTTCTATCTTGCAGCTCACGCAATACAGCGAGATGCTCAACTCTATCTTCGTAAGTTTCTACATGCCCGTACATCATAGTGGCTGATGACTTGAAGCCGAGGCTATGAGCGATTTCCATGATATCCAGCCAGCGCTGCGAAGTGATTTTCTTAGGGGCGATAATCTTGCGCACGCGCTCA
>JAYVUR010000195.1:0-1766 GCA_043787715.1 Candidatus Melainabacteria bacterium | reverse complement strand
GGCCCCATTGCGCAGTTGATTAATGATAACTATAGGGCGCAGCTAGGCAAGACCACGCGCAGGCTGCTTAGTGGCAAGCTACTTAAGCAAGCGCTTGAGCGTCAATATAGTTATAAGGAGTTTCAGAGACTGCCGCGCTCAGTTAAGAACTTAATCAGGTTCGACCGTAATATGGGCAGCTCTGAAGTAACTAAGTTTATAGAGTTTATCACCGCCGAGCATCAGATTAATTTCAAGGATTACAAGTATGATAGCGGCAAGTTTAGAGCGGTATTCGATAATAAGGGCGAACTGGTAGATGTAGAGATGCAGGCGGGTTTGAATAATTTTATTTCACTTAGTTCGGGCTTTGAACTTAAGCAGGCGATAGTCGGTTTATTCACTAAACTTAAACAGCGTATGGCACTGAGGAAGCGGCAGGTGGAGCGAGCGAGGAAGCGCTAAGTTACTTGATATCAACTACTAATTCATGATATGATTATCGACCTTATGGCTGAAAATCTTGATCTAGAACTTCATAGCAAGATAGACCTATTGGGTAGCGAACACAAGCAAATACTTAATCGTTTTCTGGATCTTTTTTTTACCGAGAACCCTAAAGCGATCAGAAAAACAGTCATTAATAACATTAATGATCTTTCTGAGAAGATGAATAAATTTGCCTACGAGCATGGCATGACAGAGGAAATCGCTCAAGAAATCCTTAATTAGTTAGCTTTATTATTTCTCGCGGCACAACAAGAAACAATCTTGTGACCCTCGTTATGTATGCCCTAGAAAACTCGACAATATTACTTTCTAGCGAGACTATATCCGAACTAGAAGAAACCCTACTGAGATCAAAGTTCAAAAAGTACTTTTCACATGAGGACGCTACTAAATTTTTAAGCTCACTACAGTTCATAGCTGAACTTATCTACGTCAACGAAAAACTTAACATATCTAGAGACTCTGATGATAATAAAATACTAGAGTTGGCAATTTCCGGCAAAGCTGATCTTATAATCACAGGCGACGACGACCTACTGGTGTTAAGAGAGTTTAGAGGGGTTGGGATTCTAAGCCCAAATTAGATTTTATAGATCCCCTAGCAGTTTTCGAATCATTTGGTCCCGTTGCCGGACCAAGGTCTCAAGGCGCCATATTAAGGTTATAGCCAAACTTATTGAAGAGCTTGGAAAAGCAGTCATTAACGTCGTAGTCGGAACAAGGCTTAAGCAAGCGTAAGGGCTAGAGACCAACTCATGCACAATCAAGAATTTGGACTGCTGTCAAATAAAAATCAAATAAGCATCAAATAAGAAAAGCTTGATCTAGAGCCATAGTTCAGCCTTAATGGTAATAAACATAGTTTTCAATCAAATAAGTTTGGCAGGTGGAGCGCAAGCGTAAGAGCTAAACCAACAATCTCTCAAACGCAGCCAAATCAATCAAATCTAGCTCTCTAGGGTCATAAACGAACCTCTCAAGATCTTTGCGAATTTGGCTGAAATCAAGTTCTCGAAGCTTAGCTAGCACAAGAGCACGCCAATTAGTAGAACTAATAACTAAATCAGGATTACTCTGCTTAAAACCACTAATCAAAAACTCTTCATTCGGTTCTAGCTTCTGCGACAGATACCAATACAAATCATAATAGTCACGACCCTTAGTATATTTGCGGCTAAGCACCGCATGCAGTTTACCAGCCATCAGTGAAGCCAAGTCATGAACTTTCATACGAAAACCAAAATACTTCATCTGATCAACATCAACAATACTTGCCC
>JAYVUR010000194.1:0-11478 GCA_043787715.1 Candidatus Melainabacteria bacterium | reverse complement strand
TCTCATTTAGATTGCGCTCCTCTCACGGCTAGTTCTAAGGTTGTAGCCCATGGTCTCCAACTTATCAAGCACTTCTTCTGCTGATTTCTTGCCGAAGTTCTTGATATTCATCAAGTCTAAATCACTGAGTTGCAATAAGTCACCAAGAGTATTGATAGCAGCACGCTTCAAGCAGTTATAAGAACGAACTGAAAGTTCAAGCTCTTCAACGCTAACGCTGTGTGCTCTATCTTCTTCCTTCTCTTCTGTTGTCTTGCGCTCTTCAACAGTCTTAATAACGCCAATCTTCTGACCAGTGTAGTCAACAAGTGGGTTCATCAGCTCGATCAATTGAGCAGCAGCTTGACCAACAGCATCACTGATAGATACTGAACCGTTAGACCAAATATCTACGATCAGTTTGTCGTATTTCTCAGAGTTACCAGCTACGCTTACTGGATCTACTACGTAAGCCACGTTCTTGATAGGCATGAACACTGAGTCGATAGGTATAACATCCAGAGACTGGGCGATATCATGCTCTTCAGCAGGCACATAACCGAAACCCTTAGCGATGCTAATCTCGATATTAAGATTAACGCCAGCTGCGATATTGGCAATCTCAAGATCTTTGTTGATGATCTCAACATCGCTTGGGCACTGGATATCAGAAGCCTTAACGACTGCTGGACCTTGAGCCTTAAGCACAAGAGTACGAGACTCTTCGCCAAGCATCTTAACAACAAGAGACTTGAGGTTAAGAATGATATTAAGTGCGTCTTCAGACACGCCCTTGATGGTCGTGAATTCGTGGTTCACGCCTTCGATGCGTGCGCTAGTAACAGCGGCACCTTGGATACGCGCTAAGAGTATGCGTCTTAGAGTGTTGCCGATAGTGTGACCGAAGCCCCTATAAAGTGGCTCTAGTACTACTTGACCTCTGACGGTGCCGTCAGTTTCTGGTTTTTCGTTTACGTTGATGCGAAGTTCTATGTTCATATATGCTCCCTTAATCCTTATACTCTACGTGGTTTGCATGGTCTGCAACCGTTGTGTGGTAGCGGCGTAGTGTCCGCTATGTTAGTGATTTGTAAGCCAGCTAACTGAAGTGCACGCACTGCAGTTTCTCTACCAGCCCCGGGTCCGCTTACTCTCACTTCTACTCTCTGTAAGCCAGCGTTCTCCATTGCTTTGCGGGCAGCTGTATCAGCAGCTATCTGCGCAGCGAAGGGAGTACTCTTCTTAGAACCTTTGAAACCACTAGTACCAGCTGAACCCCAAGCAAGAGCGTTACCTGCTTGATCAGTGATGGTCACTATGGTGTTGTTAAATGTTGAATTGATAAAAACAATACCGCTAGCAACGTTTTTTTTGCCTTTCTTGGCTTTGCGGACGGGTTTTTTGGCGGGAGATGCTGATGCTGTTGTTGACATTAAATATTATTCCTTGTTCTTATTTTTTGGTTGCTACTTTCTTACCGGCAATTGCGACACGTTTCTTACTACGACGAGTACGAGCGTTAGTCTTGGTACGCTGACCTCTTGCTGGCAGACCACGACGATGGCGCTGACCTCTGTAGCAATTAATTTCGCTAAGGCGTTTGTGGTTAAGACCGATTTCGCGTCTAAGGTCGCCCTCGATAATGTATTCCTTAATAAGATCACGGATCTTGTTAAGTTCAGGCTCAGCTAGTTTGTGAGCTCTTAGATTCTCATCTATGCTTGCTTTCTTAAGTAGAGCTTTTGCTCTTGTGGGGCCAATGCCATAAATATAAGTAAGAGCGATAATAATTCGCTTATTTGGTAAATCTACACCTGCTATCCTTGCTGCCATTCTTTATTAACCTTGCCTTTGTTTGTGTTTAGGGTTTTCGCAAATAACCATCACGCGGCCGCCGCGTTTGATGACTTTACACTTGTCGCAAATTTTCTTAACTGATGACCTGACTTTCATGCCTTATTTAGTGTGCAACAAGCGCTGCAACGGGTTTAGATGCTATCATGCGGCTAAAATTCTTATTGAAATTTTAATTATTATTGAGGAATTCTTACTTTTCAGTAGCGACTTCAGTAGGTATCGGGTCGCCTCGGCGTCTACCACCAGCACGGAATGTTATCCTGCCGACACTAAGATCATAAGGGGTCAATTCCACCTTAACTCTATCGCCTGGAAGTATCTTAATATAATTCTTGCGGATTTTACCGCTGATAGTCGCGATTACTTGGTGGTCATTATCAAGTTTGACCACGAATTTAGCACCTTGGATTGTTTCCAGGACTGTGCCTTCTGCTTCTATTACGTCTTTTGCCATTGTGTGAGATTTGTCCTGCAAGCCATGTTCTAGGGCTTCCGTGACAAGTTTAACATACCGACGCGTTTAGGCGAGTTTCGCAAAGTAATCTCTACTCTTGCGCGTATCGGTGATAACCTCTGCACCCTGCTTGGTGATTAGCACTGAGTGCTCGAAATGTGCTGAGGGTTTGCCATCGGTGGTGCTGATGGTCCAGCCGTCGCGGTGTTTCTTGACGGCTGAACTGCCAAGATTGAACATCGGTTCTATAGCGAGTATCATGCCTGCTTGGATTTCAGAATCAGGAACGTGATTAAAAAACTCGACATAGTTAGGAATAAAAGGCTCGCAGTGATAAGTAGGTCCGATGCCGTGTCCGCCATACTCGCGTACGTTGCCGTAGTGATGCGCGATAGCGATCTTCTCAATGGCTCTTGAGATGTCGCTTATATGGTTGCCTTCTTGTGTTGAGTCGATTCCAGCCCAGAGTCCTTCGTTAGTGTGTGCGAGCAAACGCAGAGTGCGCGGACTTACAGTGCCGCAGGGAAAGGTGAAAGCGTTATCACCGACGTATTGAATTGTCTCGTTGCGGAATTTTTCGATGATGCTAACACCGACATCGATACTGGCTATATCGCCGTCCTTGAGCGGCTTAGTGCTTGGTATGCCATGAACTATATTGTCGTTAATCGAGATGCAGAGAGTGTTAGGAAAACCATGGTAACCCTTGAAAGTCGGACTGTGACCTTGATCGCGTATCCAAGCTTCAGCAAATTCATCAAGCTCCAATGGTGTGACACCGGGTTTGATGCGCTCACCGACTAGGTGCAAGATCTCACCAGCGAGGCGCGCCGCTTCTCTAATTAAGTCGTACTGCGATTCTTCGAAGATATGCATGGGGGCGGACATCTAGAGAGAGAATATCATAGTAAAATCGTGACATGCGTCACGATTTTGCGCTTTATGCTTCAGGAGGGGTCTTGGCTGCGGCGTCCGAAATCTAGATAATTGTGTTAGTATTTTATTGGAATGAAGTTGTGGTCCTATGTTCCTAAGAGTCTTCAGTCATTAATAGCGGCAACCATGCTACTGCTGCCTAATATAGATCTTAAAGCTAACCCCACTAAACCAGACCCCGCAAAAATTCTAGAAATGCATAAGGCTCCACTTCCCACTAAGGCTATTGGCAATGAGTATTTGATTGAGGTTCCTAGTGATCAAAAACACGAGTTGTATTTTATTGATCAAAAAATATTTGCTGCTGGTGCTGGCAAAATTAAGTTCAAGACAGTGAATGGTTTTAGTTATTTGGCTACTGTGCCTTTGGATACGGTTCTTAAAGAGACAGGTTACCCTGAGACTAAGCAAAAACTTTTATTGTTTAGTGATGGTAAGTTTTTTAAGATACTGTTTGCGCCAGAGTTTTTTGAGATAGATAAAGAAGAGCGAGATAAGGTTAGAGGTGAAGTGATTGCTGCTCAGCCATTGCGTTTTGGGGCACAGATGTTTTTATTAATCCGCCACGGTGCTATAGAGGTTCTAGTACCTTTGATGCCAGATGGTAGTATTGATCTGCAAGCAGCTTTTAGGCAGAAGAATGGTAATGAAATCGCAAACTCCATTGAAGTTAAAGCCAAAGAATACCCAAAAATTAATTTAATTCATGGTGATTTGAAATTCGTAGGATTTATTAAAAGCCCTAATGGTTATCCTCATAATTATTTTGTTTTTTTAGATGGAGCCGTACCTAAAATTCTAGTAGTCGAAAAAACTGTTCAGGTGCTTATGGACGGTAAGCCAGTGGGTGCCGAATTGATAGTGCCTAGCCAAGATGGTGTCTTGCGCATACCTCTTGGAGATGGGCGCGTATTGCGCTATAAGATGCCCAAATAGTAATGTGATATTATAAGTACCCGCAATGCCAAACATCAAATCAGCTAAAAGACGCGTTAAAACCAGCACTCGTGATGCTCAGCGTAACGTCAGTATCAAATCAAAAGTGCGCACCGCTCTAAGAGCCGCGCGTGAAGCTATTACGGCTGGTGATGCGAAGACCATCAAATCAGCTCTAGCACTGGCTTTTAGCGAAGTGGATAAAGCAGTTAAACGCAAGGTTTTTCATAAGAATGCTGCTGCTCGTTATAAGAGCAGATTAGTGGCCAAAGTGGCGAAGTAGTATATTTCAGGATTGTTAGTTGCTGGCTTTAGGAGGCTGGCTTAATAGCTCTATAGTTAGGCTGTTTTGGCTTTGCTGGTTATAATAATGTTATTATTTTATTGGAATTGAGGCTGGCTTATGCTAGTTTGATTTATGGGGATTGCCGCGCCCGCTACGCGGGCTCGCAATGACGGCAGTAAAGATTGCTTCGCCCTGTGGGCTCGCAATGACAGAGTATGGGGATCCTTCGCTGCGCTCAGGATGACTAAAATCAAATACAAACATATAAGATTTCTCGGTGCGGCGGGCATAGGCATGACGGCGTTGACGCAGATATTGGAGTCGCGCGGCGGCGTAAAAATTTCACGCAGTGATTTGTCGTATGCAGCGAACGGCCCTTTGGATGCTGATATAGATTTGGTGGTGCGCAGTACAGCGGTGACTGATACTGATCCAGATCTGATCGAGCTGCGCGGGCGCGGGCTGGAGGTCTGGCATAGGTCAGATATGCTTAGTTATCTCAGCGCGAATTATAAACAGCTAGTCGTTACTGGCACTCACGGCAAAACTACTTGCAGTGCCATGCTGGCGCACTTGTTGGTGCATGCTGGGCTTGACCCTAGTTATGCAGTCGGCGGAGTGCTGGCTAATTATGGTAACAATGGTAAAGCCGGTCAGGGAGAGTATTTCGTGCTTGAAGGGGATGAGAGCGATAAGAGCTATCTTAAATCTAATCCTTATTTGGTTTTATTGACCTATATAGAGCCTGATCATCTTGAGAATTATCCCGGTGGTTTCGATGAAATTAAAAAATGTTTTCTTGGGTTTTTGGATAGGTCTCTTATGAAAGTGGTTTGCGTCGATGATCCGGTGCTTGCAGATTATGCGCGCAAGCATGAAGGCACGGTGACCTATGGTTCAAGTCTTGGGGCTTCTTCGCGTACGGCGGATTTCTATATTGATATTCACTCTTGCGTTTTGACTGTCGCTGGGCGCGAATATAAGCTGGAGCTTGGCATGCAAGGCGGGCATAATCTTATAAATGCTTGCGGGGTGATAGCTGTGGCGCATAAGCTAGGAATCAGTGTTGAAGCATCTCTTAAAGCGCTAGCGCAGTTCAAGGGAATTAAACGTAGGTTTGAATTAATTAATGCTGCTTATGGTATTCATCATGTGCAGGTTTATGATGATTACGCGCATCACCCAACAGAAGTGAAGGCGCTAGTGAGCGGGGCGCTGGCGATGAAACCTAAACGTCTGGTGCTGGTCTATCAGCCGCATCACCCTGAGCGCACTAAACAACTATGGCAGGATTTTGTCGAGGTATTCAAGTGGTTCTCTAAGCTTGATGCTGGCAAGCATCTGGCGCTAGTAGCTGAAATATACGTAGCGCGCAGCAAACATATAGAAGGTATTAGTAGTCGCGGTATAGTCGCGGCGGCGGGGGCGGGGAATGTGAGGTTTCTAGCGCCTAGTATGGGGATTGCCACGCCTGCTTCGCAGGCTCGCAATGACGTGGATGTTGGTGTGGATGCGCAGGGTAATTATAAAGACATGGTCGCTGCGCTGAAACCTAGTATTGATGAAGTTCTTGAGGATGGGGATTTACTTTTGATTGCGGGGGCGGGGAATATTGCTAAGATTGTTACTGCATTTATATAGATGGGGAGTATTGCTTTTACACGACTGCAACAACAATTGGATCTGATCGATCCTCCCCTAGGGTCGCTTGCTGGTACTTCTAAATTTCATGAGATTCTAGCTATACTGTTCGATCATAACGGTTATATGTATCGAGATTCAACTTGGTATCCAGCGCTTGGACCTAATACTCCCCCCAGAGATCTTAATAACACTGCTGGTCTGTCGAAAAATATTATTAACTGTGCTGAAGAATTGAGAACAGTAGAGCCTAGAGCTTTGTTGCAAAAGCTTTCGTACGCTGCTGGGCAGGGGCATGCTGATCAACCGTTCTTTATGTTTTTAGATAGGATTGCGATGATTAAGAATAAATCAATTAAAGAACCTGATTTTAAAGCAGCAATTGATTTAATTTGGGATAAATTGAGGGGAGCACTTGAATTGATACGTCATGATGATGGAATTTGTGTAGCTCTTCTCAATTTACGCAAAGCAGTTTATATACTGAACGAGTTACGCTGGGATGCGGTTAAGACTTAGATTTGAATTTTTGTTTAGCGGTAAGCAGCCCCGTGCCTAGTTGAATTGCTACTTCGTTGTTATTAAGTTTGAGACTTATAGTATGTGGACTCAGTATTTCATTGATCTTAACTTCGAAGCTGCTTAGATATCTATTGAACACAGTTTCAAGTTCAGGAGTCCAAGTCTTGAAGCCTCTTAAGAAGCGTTCGATAGAATCACGTATTTCTTCATGTATGCGTTTGATGTTGATAGTAGTTGGCTTGGTCCAGTCGATGGCAGTTAATATTGGACTCTTGAGGGCAGGGTCATGTGCCAAGAAGGCATTAGCTAGAGGATAATTCTTTTGCAGAGCACGCAGAGATTCGCCGCCATCAGTAAGTACGTAGTTGCTCTTCGCTTCTTCCCTAGTGGGTCCTAGACCCAGCTCAAAAAATTGTTTGAAACTAAGTTCAGAGCCGAAGTTTTGATTGAGCAAACTGCGCATTAGGCTTGAAAGCGCCACGTCTTCGAAATACTTGGCGTGAGCGGGCATGCCGCCAGCAAGTGCAAGTAGCATTAGCGAGCAAGCACTGTTGCCGCCAAGAAGTAAAAATCTTAGTGGAGCATCGTTAGGCTTGCGTTTTAGTGCTTGATTAAATTCTGCTTCTAAGTTTTGTTTAATAGCAAGGTTATTTTGTTCGATTTCTACAATTAAGCCAGCGTTGATATTAATTTCTTTAAGCAAATAAGGGTCAGCTCTATAGCTGCCGCCATCTATCACTTTGCCTTTATTAATTTGCGCGTATCTTTCACTAAGAAAATCTTCATGCGGGAAGCCCATCACGTCAGCATCCATAAAACAAAATGCAATATCTTCATCGTGGCTAGCATTTATGGACAGCATTGCAGTAGTAGTGGTGATGCTCTTAAGCCCCCAGCGCCACTCAGGGACACGGCTATAGATCACTCTCACGTCGAGCTCAGGCTCGGCTTTGAGCTCATCGATTCTTTTCTTTTGGATATCAGGATTCGGTCCATTAAGGAAGATATAGACACTAAGATCTTGCTTTGGGAAATTTTGTTTGGCGATGGCACTGAGTAGATTATTAATGCGCGTTTCAGTTTCGTAAGCGGGAATGGTGATGATAAGTTTGGGGCTGGGGCGATTGTGGTTAAGAGTTGCTGCTGCTTGTGAGCATATTTTATGCAGTAATGGTTGTTTGCTAGAGAGTTGCTGCTGGTAATGTTCAAGTGTTTGCTTGAGTCCTTGATGGCGAGGACCTTTTGTGATAAGTTGCTTGCTAAGGTTGATGGTTTTAGTGTCGAACTCGTGCTCGGATAAATCTGGGCGCATGTCCTGAGTGATAGTGCCGAGGGCAGCTTCAGCCTGCGCGTAAATAAGAGCCAAATTAGCTTCAGTCAGTTCCTTGGATAAATCTACAGTTTTAATCATCTAGGTATTTAGCGATAAGACTAATTGGGTGCATTACTAATATATTCCCAGTATGGGCTTGGATTTGAGACATGCAGCCGGGGTTGGCTGTAACTAGTATCTGCGCTTGGGTTTTAGAAATATTAGTAGCTTTGCGTTTGCCGATGGCGGTGGCTTCTTCTGGCTTAATTAGATTATAGAAGCCAGCCGAGCCGCAGCAGACGTCTGCTTCTGGTAGTGGTATTAATTCAAGATTTGGTATCAGTTTAAGTAGTTCTTGGTATTCAGTCTTAATACCTTGAGCATGAGTTAGATGGCAGGCAGGATGATAGGTTGCGCTGATGGGTTTTGGGTTGCGGAGTTTGAGTTTGGCTAGGTCTTGCGCTATAAGTTCGATGAAGTCATTTATTTGGAGATTAAGGGGTCCTTCGCTATGCTCAGGATAGCAGAAAGGTGCCTTACGGCACGTTTCTGCGCTGTCAGCGGTGAGTGCATAATCTATAGCATCTAAGTTGTTAATTTTAGATGGATTATTGGATTCACAATTAATAGCGTCTTTGAGGTGAGCCGAGCAGCCAGCAGAATTAAATACCACAGGGTAATCGTGCTTGCTAAGTATACTGATTGTGTTTTGGCTTTGTTCTGCGCCGATAGTGTATTCGCCAGAGTGGCTAGCAAGTGCGCCGCAGCATTGAGTATCAGGAATGTAAACATCATAGCCAAGATGATTCAGTACTTTAATAGTGTCCCAGTGTACTTGGTTATAGAGAGTGTCCATAACGCAGCCTAGTGGGAGGGATACGATTTTGTTTGCGGGTGGTGGATTGCTTCGTCGCTGCGCTTCTCGCAATGACGGAGTGGCACTCTCTTGCGATGACGAGGCTTTATAAATGTGATTGGTTTTGATAGTTTTATATGGCTGTTCTAGGCTGGGACTGAGTTTGAGCGCTGGGAATATTGGTTGTAGTAGTTTGGGGATTTGCGTTAAATTGATAACTCTTAATGCTAGTCTCGAGTAGTTCAGTAAGGTTCTATTATTAAGTAGATATTTAAAACTTAGTTTGCGTAGTTTGGCGCCTAGTCCTTGCGTGTAGTTACTTAGCTTGGCTTCATGGCGCGCATATTCTAAGATACTGCCGTATTCTACGCCGCTAGGACAAACAGTCTCGCAAGCTCTGCAGCCGAGACAGGCGTCGAGGTAGTTTATGATTTGCGTAGTAGCATGGGGGTCCTTCAGCTGCGAGTGTATAAACTCTTTTTTGTTGCATAGGGATTCTTCGCTTTGCTCAGAATGACATCTATCATCTTCACCGTGCTGTTGCTTTTCAACAAAATCACGAATCAAATATAATCTACCGCGTGGTGAGTGACCTTCATTAGCGGTGGTGAGATAAGTGGGACAAGCAGGCAGACAAATACCGCAGTGCACGCAAGCTTTGAGCTGTTCTAGTTTAGTTTCAATTGAACTTGGCATATAGTTTTGCTAGAAGCTTCTCCTCATCTGCTTTTGCTTGATTATAATAATATTCCAATGCCCGGTCGCGCGGGTAAATAAGTGCTGAATAAAGATGGTTTTGGCTTTTGATTTTATCTAAGATGCTGCTTGGATTATCGCAGTAAATATTAATGGCGCTATTGAGTGGTAGAGCTGTTAGTGAGTGGATTGTTTCGCCTTGCAAAAGTTCAAAAAGATATTTCAGTGATGAAGGTGAAGTATTAAGTTCTACTCGGGTCTTTTTGCTTAAGTATTGTTTTTGATATTTAGTTTCTTCTTTGGTGAAATCTTTGAGCAGTTTTTCTAGTTTAGTTGCGCGCAGATTTAGTAGTTCGCTTTCGCCCCAGAGGCGAATGGTAGTGGATTGCTTCGCTGCGCTCGCAATGACGTTGCTAATTTCTATAGAGCCGTCGCGCCAGTGACTGAGATCCAGCTGCCATAAGGCTTGTGGGCAGTTATAGATTAGTTCATGCTCGGCAAGTTTAGTAGTACGTAAATAAACACTAGTAATAGAACCATAATCACCGCAGCTACCTATATATAGTTTGGCTAAGTCATAGCCGGAGACATTTTTGATTACTTGTCCGCCGCATTTGCTTTTAGTGCCCTTATGTTCGATTCCTAAACCCAAGACTGCTTGCTGGCAGTTATAGCCCCAGTTTTCTAGTAATATTTGATTAATACTGTAATCACTTGGGGCATATAGAGTGGTGATTTGTTCGTAGTGAGAAAGTGCTTCATCTAGTTCAGCAAGTGTAGTTGTGCCTGAGACTTTTACGGTGAAATCATCTACTGCTACTTCTATCATCTAATAGTCTCCTTGCAGTGATTGAGGTTCTCTTTGCAGATGCGCACCGGGAATAGCTTGTCTGGATTAGCGATATGTTCAGGATCAAAAGCATTACGCACCCTGAGCATGCTGTTCATGTCTTCTTGGCTCCAGAGATAATCCATATATTCGCGCTTCTCAAGTCCAATGCCGTGTTCGCCTGATAGTGTGCCGCCAAGATCTATGCAGGTTTGCATTATTTCATGGCTAGCGCTGAAGATGCGCTCCACTACAGTTGGGTCTTTATCTGGGTCATAGAGGAAGTTAGGGTGCAAATTACCATCAGCAGCATGTGCGATACCGGCTTGTAGTAGCTGGTATTTATCAGCGATGGCTTGTATTTTAGCCAGTGCTTCTGGGATCTTAGAGCGCGGTACCACAGCATCATAAAGATACCAGTAAGGAGCTATCTGCCCGAAAGCAGCAGCCACGCCTTTGCGCACTTTCCAGAGTTCTTGTTTGCGTTTGGGATCTTGGGTTTCTTCGTAATTAAGTATGGGATATTTATTGATTAGTTTTTTGATTTTAGTCGCTTCAAGTAATATTTCGTCTTGGTCGCCGTCGAGTTCTATTAGTAGTATGGCGTTGACTTTATTGTTGTCATCCTGAGCGCGTAGCGCGAAGGATCCCTTGGTGGCTGCATGGGGATCCTTCGCTGCGCTCAGGATGACAGGTTGTTGGCAGTTAATACCAAGATTATAGGCTTTATTTACAGCCGCAATCGCAACGGCATCTATCATCTCAAGTGCTGCTGGCGTGAAGCCTTTGCGAATTATACTTGCAACTATTTCAGCGGCTTCTTGCACTGAAGATAGTGATACTTGCATGGTGATGAAAGCTTCTGGGTTGCGTGTGAGTTTAACTAGAGCTTTAGTTGCTATGCCGAAAGTTCCTTCGCAGCCAGTGAAAAGTTTGGCTAAATCTATGTTGGATTGTTTGTGGTTGTGAGTGGCGTATGGGGATTCTTCGCTGCGCTCAGAATGACGGTGTGCGTGCTCGCAATGACGGTTCAAGGCCCCGAGATACGCAATCTCAGCATTAGGCAACACCACTTCAAGTCCTAATATATGTTCGCTAGTGACACCATACTTGTAACAATGAATACCACCAGCATTCTCTGCGATATTGCCGCCTATGGTGCAAGCTGCTTGGC
>JAYVUR010000193.1:0-2626 GCA_043787715.1 Candidatus Melainabacteria bacterium | reverse complement strand
CACGGGTACATGAATGAAGAAGCCTTGCGCAAATCTATAGAAACCGGTGAAGCGCACTATTACAGCCGCAGCCGCAAAACTCTCTGGCACAAGGGCGCTACCAGTGGTCTAGTGCAAACAATTCGCGAGTTCAGGATTGATGATGATCAAGATTGTGTTTGGGTAAGAGTCGAAGTACTCTCTTCTGGAGCTAGCTGTCACGTCGGTTATAGATCCTGCTTCTATAGAGAAGTGCCGATCAGCCCTAAAGTGCAGAAGTTTTCTGATATTGAGCTTAAATATCTTGAAGATGAAAAGGTCTTCGACCCTAAAGAAGTCTACGGCGATGCAGCAAACCCAACGATATTGTAATTAGTCGCAGTGCCCACGCTTAATACTCTCTTTATTGATATTCTGCAAAGTCTCATAAAATTCTATAGACCAACAGCCTCTATATCTGCGCGCTGCATCACGATACTTATCACGCACTCTTTCCAGAAAAGGATCTGGCCATTCAAGGATTGGCCCCTTAGATCTTATAGTCTTCTTATATTCATCAATAAGCTTAATTAGAGGTTTTGCACTGCTTAGGTCTTCTTGAGTCACCATCTTGCAGGAAATATTAGCAAAATATTGAGCCAAGCCAAGGGATTAAACGAAATTAAGCTGAAAACATGCATGGTTGAGGCACAATTTAAGGTAATACATATTACGGATTGTGATAATATGACAAGCAGTCAATGTCTCCAACAACAGCGACTAATGCGATCTCAGAGCCTCCAAAACCACCTCAAGCAGGGGGCCAGACTGGCACGGCTAATAGCGGCCCAATTACTAATCAAACTAAAACTGAAAACTCAACGGCTCGGGTTGAAAATATAAAACTTGCACAAAGTGAAACAGCTGCTCCAACAAGTAGTGAAACGCAAACTACTAACACTGCAGGCGCAAGTATTCAGGCGCCAACCGAAGAACAGTTCAGCGATTCAATTGATAATTTCAATAAAAAAGTTTTTTTCGGAGCTAATATCGCTCAGGTTATTGGCAATAGCATTTCATTCATCACCAAATTCCCAATATTATCCAAGTTTAAAAACATTGGTGATAGACTCGGCGAAATAACGAGTAAAGCTTTCTTCCTGGCTAATGGTGTGACTAATGCTATCAAGCAAACCGTACGCCACAACTACACTTCAGCCTTGGGCTACATGGTTTATATCATCAACGGTTTATTCGTACCACAAAATAAAGCCTATATGGTTAATGGTTTTGGTGTAGGACTTACTCAAATCGCCAATCAAGTAAACAACGTCAATAATAAAAGTACATTCACAAGTGCAGTAGATCACTTCTCTAGCCTCTTTTCCGGAATAGGTAAACTGATGAAAGAATACAAAAATCCACTTAAAGCTCTTAAAGAAGGTAAGCCAATCATAGGACTTGCTGGTGGACTAGCTGCTCTAACAGGTTCAAGCTTGTGGGCAGCAACTGGAGACGAAAAATCTGCAGCAATAGTTAGAGATGGTGGCGGCGGAGCACTAGATGTAGAGCAGATCTCTAAACATCAATTTAAATACAAACGCTGGAGTTACATCAAGTCAGGTGGCTATTACATCATAGGAACAGTCTTCGATTTACTTTCGAAATTTGTTAAACCACTAGAACCATTCTTCAGGCCACTGTGTTTCCTCTTCGATGGTCTAGGGCGTTATCATCAAGGTGTATCTGAACATAAACATGAAATGTCAAACGGACATTTGAGTAAAGAAGAACTGAATGAAATTGAGCAAAAAGGTGACAAGGTTTCTTATTTTACTCTTGCGGGCGGTTTCCTCAAGAACTTTTTTAGCAATGGCAAGAAAGCTGCTAGCATCATAGCCAATGCCCGTCACTCAGGAGAACTCGCAAGTGCAGCAGCTTAAACAAGAGTTAATTGAACTTGGTGTTTTTGCCTCTTCGCGCAATTGGGTACCTGCTACTAGTGGTAATTTTTCGCAACGCATTAATCATGATGAATTCTTAATCACAGCATCTGGACCAGATAAAGGCAAACTCGCAGAAGCCGATTTCGTTACTGTGCCTATTAACGAAAATAATCTTAGTAATATTAAACCTAAACCTTCAGCCGAGACTCTCTTGCATTCTTGCATCTACAGATTAAAACCTGAAATCATGGCTATCGCTCATGTGCATTCACGCAGCAGTGTACTAGTCTCGCAGCACTCCGAGCAAGAAGAATTGTTACTAACTAACTATGAATTACTTAAAGCCATAGCTGATAATAAAAGTCATCAAGCGAGGGTAAGACTACCTATATTCAAAAACACTCAACAGATAGAAGATTTAGCGCAGGAACTAAGTTCTTATATAGAAGAAGAAAACCCAGAGCTAACAGCCTATCTAATTCAAGGACACGGCATCTACAGCTGGGGGCGCAGCATGACCGAGCTTAAGCGTCATCTTGAAGCGTACGATACTTTATTAGATTTAGAGTGGGAGAGGATAAAACTATGTCAAGGTTATTAATCTACACCGATCGGGGCGATATATTACTTGATACCGAGAACCCTGTGCGCATCAGCAATGAACTGGCGCTGGTGGGTATTGGCTTCAGGCGCTGGGCAACACAAACTAGCACGGCTAGTAG
>JAYVUR010000192.1:0-7861 GCA_043787715.1 Candidatus Melainabacteria bacterium | reverse complement strand
GAATATTGTTACAATGTAAATATGCATCTAATCAAGTTTCTCCTAGCATTCATACTATTTTTCAACCCTTTAGCAGCCCTAGCTTTAGAGACAGTGTCCTTCGATCTTGATGAGACGCTGATATCTTCTTCTAATATGACTGATGGTGATCTTAAAAAAGCTAAAGATCTTGGTTATAAGATTCAGAAAACTAAGACTGGAGATTATGAATATATAGTGAGACCGGGCGCTGAAGAAGTGCTAGCTCATGCTAAAGAACTGGGCTTCAAGGTTGTAGTGATTACTTGTAATTTTGATTCTTATGCTCGTGATGTTATTGGCAGTTCAGAACTTGCGCCTTATATAGATGCGATTTATACGGCGGAAGATTTGCGCCGCGACTATAATATTGATTATGAGGCATATCCTTATCACCGTAATCGGGTCTACAAGCCAGCTAGAACTTCAGTGAAGAAGCTTGAACGTACAGCTGAGCGTTTGACTCTTGGTACTTTTGAAGGAGTGTTTAAGCGTAGTTTTCTTTATGTGGTGGGGAATCACAATATCAGACCTTATTTTCCTTCAGCTAATTTCTCCAAGTATCCACCGATTTATGGTTCGCGTTTTCATGTTGATGATACTGAGCGTCATGTAGATCAGCCTATGGATTTTGTTGGTATTAGAGTGGCTGAGTTCGATGGTACCACGCCCATTAAATACAGCTTTGAATCTAAGCCTTCTTGGACTTATGATGTAATGGAGAAGTTAGACTATCTTAAGAAGTATGGCTGGGTGGATTTATATCGTCGCGAGTATCATGCTGATCCGGTGCTGAGTGAAGTCAAGGTTATTAACTAAAATATCTTACGCAGAATTTTTTGGATGAAACCACTATCTCTATCTTTGGTGAGAGCACCACTGCCTACTATCTGCACTTGGGCGTTAGCAAGCTTGTAGCTAGGTATTTCATTGTTAGAATCTATGTCTTTAGGGTTGGCTATACCCCTTAGGTATAAGCTTTTCATCTCACCTTCCATAACTATCTGGCGGCTACCTTCTACAACCATATTTCCGGTTGCCGGATCTATCTCTACTATTAGAGCGCTAACTAGGCTGGTGAAGGTTTCACTATTGTTTACTGAAACTTTACGCTTATTGTCTTTGCCATAGCTTACTGGAACTTCGAAGTGAGTAATACTGCTGGTGACATTATTGTTACTAGGGTCTAGTGATGTGGTCTTGGTGGCTGCTTGTCTCGAAGTGATGTCAGCGGCATGGCTTGTAGAATTACTTGTTTCCATTTCTGATTTCTTGATGGCAGAAATGTTCTCAGTGACTTTTACGGTAATTAGATCACCGACTTTACGCGCTTTATAGGATTCTATTAATCCACGTGGGTTATTGTTTAAGGTATTTTGGCTCATGCCACCATCTTGCAATAAACTTATTGCTTCAACTTTTAGTGAGCTGAAAATCATTACGAATAATATATTTAGTATTAGCTTGGCAAGCATAGCTCAGGCTTATAAGCCTATATACTTTGTACCTGTCTTGAAGCTCTTTGATAACTAGACTTTTGTTGTAGCTCTAGACTATTTAGTTGAGCTGGTGAGTATAGTTAGTGTCATCCTGAACGAAGTGAAGGATCCCTATGCTGCACTCAAGATGACGAATATGAGTTGAGCGCAAGTAAATATCCCCCATATAACGTAGGGTTTTCCAGTTTTGCTTTGGATATTTTTATTGGATAGACCATATGCTGTTCCAAATACTCAGAAGCCTTATCTATAGCGGGTCTTACCACTAGGTCCCAGTTCTCGGTTTTGGTTTTTCCGCCGCCTAGAACTATTAACTGTGGCACCAAGATGGAGGCAAGGTTAACTAGTGTAGTAGATAATGCTGCTATAGTTTCTTGGCGTTTATTAGTGTCATTGTTCGCTCGCGAAGATAAGGCTGTAGCGGAGAAGTCAGGTTGCACCATATATTCGAGCCTTAGTGCTGGTGAATAATCGGTGCTATATATTTCTCCATCCTTGAATAATGCTGCACCAATACCAGTGCCAAGATTAAGATACAAGACTGAGGAGTAATGATTTTCTTGCCCGTAGATAGCCTCACCCAAAGCTGCAAGCTCGACGTCAGTCTTGAGGAATACTGGTTTATCCAAGGTCGCTGAAATGTTAGTCCAGATTGGCTGCCCGACGTATTTGGGAAGATTAATGCTTTGTTTGAGTATACAGCTACTGTCCCAGTAGCCAGCGGCACCGACCCCGATAGATACTATGTCTTCAAGATTGAGTTCTAATCTTGTTAATAATACTCTTAGTTCTGATTCTAATAATATTTCAAAATCCTTGGCTAGTTGAGGTGTAGAAAAACTACTAGTGCCAAGCATCTGAGAGTCAGCGAAGCAGGCTATAGCAGTTTTAGTACCTCCTAAATCGACTGCTACTATAATTTCTTTACTCATAACTTGCGATAGACCAGAATTTATTCCTGCTCACATAGAGTTTACCAGAGTTGAGAATAGTATTTGCGCTTGAATTTAAAGTTTCAGCGTTAAATCTTGCTCTATGAGAGTCTTTGGCTATATTGGCTATAACAAATTGTGGTCTACTGAGGTCAATTAAAGTATCTAGATAGAGATCACCAGCACTAAGGTTCGGCAATATCAGCAATTGTACTTCCTCTATCCTGCCGTCTAATTCCTGCATACAACTTATATTGCGTTTGTTTTTGATAATTAAAGTCTTGAGCCCGGCGAGTTTAGTGTATTTGTAGCAAGGACCTTCTTTGCTGCTAATGAAACTATTGATGTCTTCTGAGTATTTACCTTTGAACTTACCGTGATAGAGACTAATCGCTTCTACCTGCATGGCAGGCGCGTTGCCAGCTAATAAGAATAATATTATTGAACTTATTATGGCTGCACTTAGGTATTTATTTTTGATTTTTAGGATAATATTGTTATCCGATTCATCATTCCGCCCTATTAGAAAAGCTATATAAGCAAATAATATGCTTAATAATAAATAACTTATGAAATCCAGTTCTAGTCTAGTCTCTATAAAAGGCAGGTGCTCGCTTAGTTTGAGCATGAATTTAAATAAATTCATTAACGGTTCTACTACGAAGCCTAGACCTAATACGGCTAGGATAATAATCAAAGTTACAAAAGGTGTGAAAACTATATTAGCCATTAGTGCCCAAATCTGCGCTGAGTGGAAATAATATATTATTAATGGCATTAATATTAGCTGTACGGCAATTCCGGTGCTGATAATCTCTTGGAAATAAGCTGGTATTCCAGCCATATAAGGACCTAGACGTTTTTGGATTGGGCTTGCGAATAATATTAAAGCTAGAGTCGCTAAATAACTTAACTGGAATCCTATGTCGAAGATAGCATAAGGATCCAAGGCTAAGATTAAACCAGCTAATATCACTAAGAATCTGCTGCTGAGCGGTTTTCGTCCGCTTAGTTTTAGCAGTATAAATACTGTTACGAAAATAAGTGATCTAACTATTGATGGGCTGAATCCAGCTAGGGCGGTGTAGAGTGTCGCTGCTGCAATAATCGCAGAGCAGCTAATAACCCTAGATACTTTAAGTAAATTAAATATCCAAGTTAAAGTAGCACTTATGATTAGCAAGTTAAACCCTGAAGCTGCAAATATATGCGTCAAGCCAAGGTTGCGTATTTGATTGCTGAATTGATCTGGGAGCTTAGCTACCCTAGAGCCTAGTATTAAGCTTGTGACTATCTGTGAATTTTCGTAGCTTAATTGGCTTTCGTAATTATGTCGAATCCAGGTTTGTAGAGCCGTTACGGTTGATTGTTTGTGGCTGAGATAGCTTAGGTTTTTGTTCTTAATAGTTCTAAACACTTTATCTTTGCGCAGTATCTTGGCTTGATGTTCGCTGAGTTCGGCAGTTTGCCATATGGACTTAGGGTCTTTGCGCTTATCTAATTCGATAATGTCACCAAGCTCTAAGCCTTTAGACATGCTAGTTCTAGCACTAAGTCTATATGGTAGTATCAAGCTTCTCAGTTCAAACCCATGCTTAGCTTTGAGTTCAACTATGAACTCTGATTCGAAATATGGATTTGAGCGTGGTTTGCTGATGATCTCAAGTTGATAGTGCCCCGAATTAAGCAGCTTAGTATAGTCTTGCAGTTCTAGCCAGTCGGCTCTTAAATGATAGTTGAAATAACTTAGTAATATACAGAATAAGCCAAGGATGATAGGTCTGTGATATTGCTTGTAACTAGTGAAGGCTGCTGTCGATAACGACATTATTATTAATGCAGGCACGAAGAGCTTGGCGCCTGTAAGTACGAATATTAGTGTGCCAATAATAATTCCTAGTGAAGCTGTTACTAGGGACATTGTTTAATACACATCGCGGCAGTATCTACCGCTATCCTTAAGTTCTTTGATCGTCGCTTCAGCATCACCACCATTCTCGGTGATTATTTCTCTTAGTGCTGTATCTACGTCTTTGGCCATGCGTCTTGCATCACCGCAAACGAAGAAATACGCACCACTATTAAGCTGAGCATATATCTCTTTTGAGTTTTCTTTTAGTCTATTCTGTACGTAGATTTTATGTTCTTGATCGCGCGAAAAAGCAAGAGATAATCTTAGTACCCCTTGTTTCTCGTAGCCGGTGAGCTCATCTTCATAAAGGAAATCAGAGGCACGTTTTTGGTCACCAAAAAACAACCAATCTGTACCAACGCTAAGACCTTGCTTGCGCTGATAATTACGCTCCTCAATAAATGCTCTGAAAGGAGCTATACCTGTGCCCGGTCCAACCATGATGATATTAGCTTTACTGTCTTTTGGTAGTCTAAATTTATCATTGTTGTGTAAGTATATTCTTACGCCGCCATCACCTGCTTGCACGCGATTGCAGATATAGTTAGAACAAACACCAAGTATCTTCTGTCCGTTAATTTCTTCATCGACTCTGGAAATGCAGAGATCAACCTGTTCTGGATGTGCGTTTAGCGAGCTGGCGATAGAATAGGCACGTGCTTGCAGTTTAGAAGAGTTGTCGGCAACTTCAGTCGTATCAAGCTTGAGGCTAGGGTTTTCTTGCATTAATAGCTTAAGTAATGCTGCTATTGAATAGCCGTTGAATCTCTCGGCGAAACTGCTGATATCAAGGCCTTTAGCTTCAATAACCTTATAAAGCTTATTGCTTGGTCTAGTGATATTTATTTCTGCGCTGAATCTTTTGAACTCTTCATCGCGGCTGTTTTTAAGATTAAGTAAGTCAAGCAAGTCGTTGACCAAAGCCGCTTCATTAGTCGGACAGATATAAAGTGAATCGCCAACAATATATTTTATATCGCTACCTTTAAGGTCTATGCTGATATGACGGGTGTCTTTAGCTGAGCCTTGCTTAGATAATTTAATATTAGCCAAGACTTTAGTTGCAAAAGGACTTTCTTTTGTGTATACGCTTGCATTATGCACTGCTGTTGTTGTGTTCATTATAAATACCTACCTTAGGTATCTATCCACAAAGTTTAGCTTTAATATCCTCAATTACAAGAGCCATAGATCTGTCGCGGCTTATCTCACTCTGGATAAGTTTGATGGAGTGGATAATAGAGCTGTGTTTGCGTCCGGAAAAATATTTACCAATGCGTTCGTGACTTATCTCAAGCAGCTGGCGGCTAAGATAAATCGCTATGTGTCTTGCTTTAGCTAGTTCTTTAACTCTGCTTGGACTTCTTAACGCCTCTAGTTTCACTCCGCAGTACTTAGCTACCACTTCAGAGATGGTCTCTATATCTAGTCCTTTATAGGCACCAGAGCTGCAGTGACTATGACCGAACAGATCTGCTATCGCACTATCGTCAATAGCACCAAGCTCATTAAAAATACTAAGTTTATTGAGAGCAGCCTCTAAATCTCTAATAGAGCCTTGAGTCCTTAGGGCAATAAACTCTAGATGCTCATTAGATAGAGGAATACTATCACGCTTAGCTTTAGCTCTTAGTATTTCCATGCGTGCATCAAAATCATGCTCAAAAATTTCTGTAACTAGAGAGCCGGTGAGTCTGCTCTTGAGATTGGCTTCTAGATTAAGGCTGTTAGGGTTCTTAGTTGCTGCCATGACAATCTTGCCGCCAGCATTGGTGATAGCTTCATAAGTGTAATAGAATTCTTCCTGAGTAGATTTTTTGTTTTCAAGGAACTGCACATCATCTAATAAGAGCAGATCAAGCTTACGGTATTTGTTGTGGAATTCAGCGGTGTTCTTATTGCGTATAGCTTGAAATAGCTCATTAGCAAAGCTTTCTGTGCTTATATATTTAACTCTAAGATTAGGATTCTCTGTGAGTTTACGATTAGCTATAGCGTGCAAGAGGTGAGTCTTGCCAAGTCCGGTGCTGCCATGAATATAGAGGCTGGAATAGCGGTTAGATTTAGCATCAATAAAAGCTTTGGTAAACAATAGAGCTAGTCTGTTAGCAGCAGTGCTAATAAAATTCTGGAGGTTGTAGCTATCTTTAATATTAAGAGGATCGTTTTTGACGCGAGGCTGGGCTACAGCGCTTAAACTCATTTGTTGCGGTTGTTTTGCGGCTGTTGTAGCAGCTTGATTAAGATCAGCATTCTCGTTAACTATAAGTCTTACACCTAGATTACGAGCAGTAACTTCTCTAACTGCGTTTTCAATCTCAGCTAAATAAGTTTGGCTAATAAAGTTGCGTGAAAACTCATTCTTAACTTCAATAACAGCAAAATCACCTACTATTTCTTTAAGTGCAGCGCCGGATAACCAAGTTTGCAGGGCGTGTTTTTTGATCTTGCGGGCTAATTGGTTATAAACTTGCAGCCATAAATCTTCAGTGACCCGGCTACTTACAGAGGTAATAGTATTAATCTTAGTTGGGGTTAATTCGGCTTCAAGACTAAGATTGGCGTTGTACAAGTGGGATACCTCTATTTTGCGTTAGTATGGTCCCCTCGAGCGGATAGACAACTATAGCACTTGCCCTGAGTTAAACCAAGTAAATAATTTTTAACTTGCACATAGATTAGCATGACTTGTTAACCGGATCTTAACCTTTAGTAAATATATTAGTTATAGATGAAGCAAGTTAGTTTTAACTCAGCTAAGTTAGATTCAAGTATCGTGATAGAGGCCGAGTGCCGTCGCGTTGATACTCGCGATAATGCTGAAAGGCTTGCTAGAACTCAAACAGAAGTTCTTAAAGTTAAATTCGCAGCTAATAATTCTAAAGATCATTTTGTAAAAGATTTTGTTGTTGATTCTGACAAACGTAATCTTAATCAGCGTCGTGGAGCTGATGCTTATGGTGCTGATAATTTGCGTGCTCGCTTGAGTGCTACTCGCGAGTCACTTATAAGTTCTAGAGATTCTGTCGATGCTAATAAAAGTTTGGCTTTTAGACATGGGATGAATCAGTTGGCGTTGGCGTAAGCTCGCGACTAGCTTGTAACGCCTCTTGTGATCGTTGTTGTATTATTTCCAGTTATAGGCTGCGGTGTGATTTTTTTGTTTGATTCTTTGGTTTGTAAATAATCATTCATGTCTCCATACATACCTGATGTGCTTTCTAGGACGGTTAATAATGCCCCCATTACAACTTGTACTTGTCCCATTGCTTGCTGTGCAGCTCCGCTAGTCATACTGTTATTACCAGCAGCTCTTGCTACTTCTGCTCGAGCTTTTGCTGCAGCTGCTAATTTCTTTGCTAATTCTGCGAGTGATTTTGCATTTTGTTCTTCTTCTCGCATGCTCTCTAGGTTTGATTTGGTATTTATACTTTGCCCTGCTTTGGATAGAGTGTTGCTTTCTTTGAGTGCGGTTTTGCTTTCTTGTAACTCATTTTTCC
>JAYVUR010000191.1:0-2962 GCA_043787715.1 Candidatus Melainabacteria bacterium | reverse complement strand
CGATTCTCTGCTTGATTAAGTATAGTTTCTTCGTGCTTAGCAAGCGCTTCTGCAGTAATCTCTTCGCCTCTATGGGCAGGCAGACAATGCAAAACTATTGCTGTTGGTTTAGCAAATTCTTCAAGTAGAGCTTTATTGATTTGATAGCCAGAGAATATTTCTTTGCGGCGCTGCGCTTCCTTCTCCTGTCCCATACTAGACCAAACATCAGTGTAGAGAACATCAGCATCTTGCGCGGCTTCACCAATGCCGTGAGATACAGTAGTGAACTCGGATTCATAAGCTGCACCCGGCTCGAAACCCGCTGGGCAAGCGATATGTATCTTAACACCAAGCTTAGTACAAGCAAGCATAAGACTTCTTACTGTATTATTACCATCACCAATATAAGCGATCTTCAGACCATCAAGCGATCCATAATGCTCCTTGACAGTAAGTAAGTCAGCAAGAGTTTGGCAAGGATGCTCAAGATCTGTAAGTCCATTAATCACTGGAATATTTGCGTTCTCCGCGATTTCTTCAAGAATACTATGACCGAAGGTACGCACCATCACCGCATCTAAATAGCGGCTAAGTATATGCGATATATCGGGAAGAGTCTCGCGCGCACCAAGTTGGATTTCTTCTTTAGTCAGCACCGTGGTGCGCCCGCCTAGTTGCTGCATACCAACTTCAAAACTAATACGAGTACGCAGACTAGGCTTCTCAAAAATCATGCCAAGCGATTTACCCTTAAGGTAGCCGCTCTGATCCCGGCCAGCCTTATGCTCAGTCTTAAGTTCGCCCGCCTTATTAATAAGATCTATAAGTTCCTGCCTCGTAACGTCTGAGATGCTGAGAAAGTGCTTAACCATAATAGAGATTATGCCCTAGGGGCGAGGAGATGGCTAGGTTATAACTTTATTATAATTATAACTATAGCTATCACTTGCCAACTAAACATAAATATTCACCAGCTTGTACAACAACCACAAGATAAGATAGAATTAAAGTATGTTGAAACTTACTGAAGAGTTGAGAACAGTTGCTAAACATAGAACTACTGCATCTAGAGCAGTGCCTTTAGGAAAACTTAGGAGGGCGAAACCTAAATATATACATCGAGTTGCGGAGAGATTTTGTATACCCGAAAAACCAACGAGCTGGACTGATGGTTTAACTGTAAGAAGAAGTCAAAAGCAAAATACTAATACTAGCTACCATAACGCAGAAGAACTCGCAGAGCTACATAAAGATAGTAGGATACCCAGAAATCTTTTTATAAATTTATGCAATCCGGATCCAAATAAATTTGATGGCTCTAGTGCTATAAGGGCTGCTGAAAGGACATTAAAACTAGCACGAGCAAAACACCCACAGTTTGATAAAGCAAGCTTTAAGAGACAAGCAAAAGTCTTAGATAAAATACTGAGGAAATTTTTTGGAACTATCAAGGTTGATTTGGATAAATTAAACAGATCTAGATTTGGACCGGGAGGGCATTTTACTATAAGACTAGATGGTCCACGCAATCCACTAGTTTAGCGCCAACTTCGCCTTCTGCCACAACTCCTCTAGCTCCGTAGAACTATAGTCTTTAAGCTGCTTAGGAGCTGCAATCTCCACCATCTTATTAAAGCGAGTCGTGAACTTATTATTAGTTTTGCGCAGCGCGTCTTCTGGGTCTATCTCGAACCAGCGCGCAAGATTCACTACAGTAAATAATATATCGCCCATCTCAAGCTCTGCTTCATGCTTAAGCTTCGTCAGTTCTGGACTGACATTATCACTCAATTTCGCCTCGTAGGCACTAGCAGCTTCCTTGAACTCATCAAGTTCAGACTGGAGCTGAGCCCAGAGCTGCTCCTCTTTATCCCACTCAAAACTTTCGCGCACAGCTTTCTTGGAGATTTTCCAAGCGCGAGCGAGCGCGGGCATCTCAGTGGGGATACCATCGAAGATAGATGCGCGGCTAGCTTTTTCGGATTTTTTAGCGGCTTCCCAGTGACTATCCACCTCTTCTGCTGAACTGGCTTTAAGACCAAATTTAAAGACATGCGGGTGTCTTAGTATCATCTTCTCGTTGCAAGTGCGAGCCACATCTTGGAAACTAAAATATCCTTTCTCTTCCGCGATACGCGCATGCAATAGTATCTGCAACAATAAATCACCAAGCTCTTCGCAGAGTTCTGTATTATAACTAGCAAGAGATTTATCCGGCTTCGCTACCTTAAAAACCGGCGCAGAAGATTCCAGTTCATCAATAGCGTCTATAACTTCAAGACACTCGTACATCTCTTCAATTAGATAACGCTTGAGCGAGCCATGGGTCTGGGCGCGGTTCCAAGGACAACCAGTTTTAGGGTCTCTAAGCGCGATGATGGTGTCGATGAATTTAGTTATCTCAAGCACCAGCGAACTCCAAGAATTTAGCTTTATTCAGCTTGAAACTAGATTTATTAGCGATAAGGTAAGCTGAACAATTCATAATATCAGCAATCGGTTCAAGCCCGTTCTCCTTGAGGGTTTTACCGCTAGCAACTAGATCGACAATAATATCGCTAAGGTTAGTTAATGGTGCTATCTCAACAGAGCCGTAGAGATTAATTATCTCCACCTCTATGCCCTTAGAGGAGAAAAACTTCCTGGCAAGATTAGGGAAGCTTGTAGCTACCCGCGCATAATTCGGCAGGTCAGTTACTGATTTATATTTACCCTGCGGCACAGCAACAGCAAGCCTGCACTTACCATAATCAAGATCCTTAAGCTTGATTACATCCGCTTCAGCATCCACCACCACATCCACGCCTACTATACCTAAATCAGCAGCACCGTGTTCTATATAAGCGGGCACATCATGTCCGCGCACAAGAAGTATCTCTATCTTAGAACCGTCTTTAGCTTTAGCATCAAGAATAAGTTTGTGCTTAGGCAGTTTATCCTTGTTGAAATTCGCCATATCGATATCGGCAGAGCTGATACC
>JAYVUR010000190.1:0-28836 GCA_043787715.1 Candidatus Melainabacteria bacterium | reverse complement strand
CCAACAGGAACATGCTTTAACTTTTCAACAGATGAGGTCTTGGCTTTAAGAAACCTTTGCGATATAGCACTTACTCATATCAAAACGGAGGCACAATGTCCTGGCAACTAGGCAGCTACTTCTTTTATAAAGCACATAGGCAATGGCTGGTGCATTGGATTACGGGGAGTGATATTGATTGGAGGAGGAGATGACTACCCTTAAACCTAACGGAGTTTACAAGAAGACTTGTCTCTACTGCAAGGAAGAATACATCACGGGCTGCAAGGATAACAAGGCTCACAAGTCCTGCTCATTGGCTCACAAGCAAAGCGCTCCCAGCAAGCAAGGGTATATAGTACTAGAGTTTCTCAATGGACTGGATGAGTTTATTAGCTGTGATAATGCGGCTGGGTACTTAGGCTTCGGGCGAGGCTCGGTATGGAAGTGTCTCGCTAAATTGCACTACCTGAGCATGGTCAAGAGGATCGGTCACGAATACAAGATCACTGCTAAAGGTATCCGAGCCTTGAGGGCTAGACAATCTAGCATTGATGTCCTATAGTATAGGCATGTTTATTCTAGTCCTTCTAGCTTTAATGCTACCTGCCCAAGCCACTGGCTGGAGTCCTTACGGTAAGCTGGTAGGAACTTACAAGTTTATAATCAATGACATTAGTTCAGGTGGTACTACGGTAGACATCACCGCTCAATCCGGACAGTGGTTTCTGTATGACTTCAGAGAGAATCAACATTACTTCTCACGCAACCTGATAGGGTTCAAGGATAAGTCTGGCCTCTATCTCTATGAGAAGTATGGTAACTACGGGGAGATGAAAGGATCTACTACTTACAGATGCAAGCAGCTAGCTATAGGCAACTACTATTGCGCTGGTGTTAAGAACTTTGAATGCGGTACTGACGAGCAGTGCTATGACGTGGGTACTTGCTACCTGCAAAAACAACCATGAGAGTACTACCTAATCCACCAGCATTAGAGAAAGTTATTTATCCTATTCTTAGGAACATCTTTGTCGGTAAGCCCGATAGAGAGACAGTCCAGAAGTGGCATAAGGGTTAGCTATGAAGATAGGAGGTTACATACCGGTGAAAGCGTTGCCTAGAGCCAATAGACCTTCTATCCACCCTCGATTACACAGCGATAATCAGCCGGTGACAGATTGTCACCAACTGCCCGTAGCTTTACCAGTAGCTATCTTCATCAGCTTAGAGAAGAAATTAACCCGTGCTATCTTCGACTTCCTTCACTACATAGGTCGCTGGTGGTGATTCTAATTATGACGAATATGCCACATTTAAACCTGTCGAATTCGACAGGTTTAAACTATTCGAAAATCTCGAACAGTTGCTACAATAACCATGGACGTGTAGGTTAATCTTCTTAAACTTCCCTGAAAAAGGGGGATTATGGGTATGAAATCCCATCACGACCAATTCTATGAGAACAGTAGAAAGGCAATGCGATCAATGTGGGGCTTCTAAGTTTTTAGATTATCATCGGTCGCTAGTTACAGAACATACTTTCTGCAATTCGGATTGTCGCCACCAGTATATGGGGGTTGTCGAAAGACCTTGTGGTTATTGTAAAACTCTCGTTAGTCGAAGCTACACAAAGAATAACCATAAGAATGTTTTTTGTAATAAAACTTGTTACACGAAGTTTCAGCTGATAGACCGGAGGCCGCGTGCCAGGATAGTGGGGCCTTAATTAGATAGGCATGTCTTATGAGAAGCTCCTATTTAAATTCATGGACTCTGTTGTCACTCAAGGGCCAGCTCTATCCCTTTCTATGGCAGGGAACGTCTTGCTATACTCACTCATGAAATATTTTCAAACCGCTTATGAAAAATGCGAACGGCACGCAAGGAGAATGAATAGATGAGCCCACAGGCAATAGTAACGTTAGTAATGCTCGGAATAACTCTTTTCATGGTATTCGATGGGCTAACCGCAGTAGATAGAGATATCAAAAGACGACATCCTAAAACAGCTTTAAGAACAGAACAGCTCCGCAAAGATCTCCCTCTTATGGGCGCCTACCTATTTCTATTAAATATAATTAACCTTTGGGGGTTTTAGATGAGCTTCGCGAGCGAGTGACCTTCTGCTTTGGCTTCGATTTCTTTTTTAGTTTCTTCTCGGCTACAGGTAAGGTCAAGGATTTGCCCTTGGTTATCTTCTGAATAATTTTTGCTAACAATGTCTTTAGTGCCGTAAACATATTTTATCTTCTCCTCTGTCCCGTAATTACGCATATATCTGCGAGTGAAATTCAATACCTTGTCTCTTAATGGAGGGAACGCTAGCCCCATTGGTGAAGCATAGAGCATTGTCTCTTTAACAGTAATCGCTTCATCTCTCAGATTCGGCCCACACGTAAGAGTAATAATCGTTCCAAGACTATGGGATAAAGTGCTAACTTCGTAACCCTTCTGTTGCATCCGCTGGATTAAAAATCTAACAGTACGGCACGCACCAATCCTTCCCTGGTGTGATTCAAAGAAAACTTTTAAATCAGCAAACTTGTCTATTGATTCTTGTAACGGCTTTACATTCTCTACCCATTTGAGATACCAAGGAGTTTGCTTATCGAAGAACTCTTCAGTCTTCGCCCTAACAATCTCGTCGTAATTAGAAGCAATAGGTGAGTTCATTATAACCCTCTCTATGTACCCTGCTTCTTCTGTAATTCCTTCAACAAGTACTAAACAGCGCTTCATTACTTTTTCTTCTTTGGTTTAGATTTAGATTTCTTGTCATCTTTATCGTTGCATTTTTTCATGTTTTGCTCCTTTGTTATACCGTGTTATACCGTAACCCCCAATTTCTGCAGTTCTATTTCAACCAGAGAATCTTCTAAGTATTCAATCAACTCTCTCAGTTTTTCTGCACCAACATAATGTACAATATTCTGGACTTTCTCTTCGTTCTTATACTGCTGCCAAATCTTCAAACACTTATCATCAACAGATGCCTCGATCGCTGAATAACCTTTTGGGGTTTGGTTTATATTTGTGAAAGGCATTCTATTTATTATACCTAGGGGGTGTCATGTGTATATATTACGGTTTATTGCATTAGAGTTTTGGATTAATGAGTAAGTTGCGCCTGCGCCTGAACTGCCAGCAACTGCTCCGGCAGCACCTACGCCACCAGTGTTACCACCGCCAGAGGGAACCCCCGCTGCGCCAGCAGATCCGGATGTTCCGTTAGATCCTGCTGATCCTGCGCTATTGGTCAAAGTTATATTAGTGGTAGCACCAAAGCTGTACTCAATCCAAATGAGTCCTTTCTTACCGCCTTTACCAGCAACTCCTGAGGCGCCACCGCCTCCACCACCACCAGTAGGATTGCCACCAGCATTATTACCTCCGTTACCGCCGCCACCGCCGTTGCCTCCTCCTCCTCCGGCTCCGCCTGAGGCGTTAATAGTCGCTACTGCAGGAGTGAGGGTATTAGTGATTAAGATACAAATACCGCCAGACCCTCCAATGCCGCCTAAACCGCCACCGCCGCCACCGCCGCCACCGCCTGACCCAGCGCCGCCGCCTTGGTTAGCCGCATTTGTACCAGTAGCCCCAGCAGCGCCGGATGTTCCAGCAGTGCCGGTTAGAGTAATATTCGCTAAGCTCCCGCTAAACACGATAGCGTTAGCAATAATAACTAAAGTATTTTCGCAAGCGCTGCCGTCAGTACCATTAGCTCCAAGTGCACCACCGGCTCCGCCAGCTGTACCACCGTTAGCCCCATTGCCGCCAGCTCCGCCTGTACCATTAGTGTTGCCTATAGTTCCGGTAGTTGCGGTACCACTAGCAGTGCCGCTACCACCACCACCACCACCACCGCCTCCGCGTCTAGCTGCGCCTAAAGCACCGGCTCCGCCAGCTTGTCCGGCAGTAGTTGCCCCGCCGCCGCCACCGCCTCCACCAGATCCAGATGTGCCGCCTAGAACATTTGTTCCGCTTGCTGCTGTGCCTGTTGTTCCGGCTGTACCTGGTTGACCAACAGCAAATGAGGAGCCTCCAGCTCCGCCTGACCCAGCTGTACCATCTGCGCCTGCAGTACCTGTGTTTAAAGGCTCTGCATCACCAATAGTAGTAGCAGTACCCGTTGTGCCTACAATACCGTTACCACCAATAGTTACAGTGCCGGTACAGTGCAGGAAAGTAAGTCCTGCTGTCAAAGTCATTTGGTGGCTGCTATTGATTGTAAAGTTACGGTATCTAAAAGTACCTGCGCCTAAGTTAAAATTCCCAGATGAACTATAATCAGTTAAAACAGTTGAACCACCCGTACCGTCTTGAACTGGTAGCGAGCGAGGAATAGACAGATAGGGATAAGGTGATGAAGATGGAACTAAGAGTGCTCTTCCGGCTCCGGCGCCAAGACTAGTCCACACCGCCGCACTACTAGAGCTAGCTATAGGTACTTGACCTGGGCTTGGTGTGCCAGACACTAACATATCCCCATTAGCATTGCGCACAACGGCCTTATAAGTAGCATCTCCGAACAAAGCTTTCACGTTATCTACAGCTGCCGGAGCTGGTGCTAGCCCATGTACTCCGCCAATAGTGCCATTAGCGCCGGTCATATCAGAAGCTCCACCTGTACCATAGAGAGTATTGATGTTTGTAGTCGTTAAGACTCTGCCTGACGCATAGGTAGCATCAGTGATAGTAGCCGTGCCTGAACCGGTTAAGGTAGTAGCTAGCGATCCTCCACTAGTATAGGTAGCGATCGTATCTGTCTTAATCCCTGCTCCAAAGGACTGCAGCGCTGTATAAGTAGACGCTACTCCCAGCTGAGGGCTTTGGTCAATACAGAATTTGAATAGGTTAGATAAGAAAGCAAGGATATTATTGTTATTCAGGTTGGTACTATCAGCATCCACCGTATCCCCCGTAGCAAAGCTGGTGATATCACTGCTGCTTGGTTGGTCTGCTTGAAGGTCTGCTTTAGTTGTCGTCATAATACCTATCTAATTAAAGCCCCTTCCACGGGTCTTCCGTTTGACCTAAGTCTGCCCAAGGGTCATCCTGCGTGCTTGAGGTTGCCCAAGGATCTAATTCTTTAGCTGTGCCGTTAGCGATTCGGGTGGCTTTACTCTTGGCTTTGGAAAACTCTTCTCTAGCTTTAGCTCCTGAAGCATAATAAGGATAGCCGAGTTCTGGATTAGCAAATTTAGAAACATTCCAAGTACGATAATCACCAAAACCATAACCACTAGAAATACGAGATGGGATTGAACCTATATCTGATCCTATATCCATTGCCAAGCCAATCGGAGGATACACCGCTGTTCCAAGAACATCACCCCAGTCTTTTGGATTACTTGCTTGCCTTAAATCATAAGTAGAGCCAGCAAGTCCACCAGTTCCAAAGCCAATAGCGCCACCCAGGGCCGTATCAGCTGTGTTCCAAGCCAAGTTACTTTCTTTGCCGGTATCTATTCCTGTTGTATTCTTTATAGTTTCTTGTATAAAAGTTGGTTTACGTTCAGGTTTTTCATGGGTAATAGCTTCTTGGCTCTTAAGGAAAGCTTCTTTATAAAGGCTCTTCATTGTTGAATAACCACCAATAACTAAGCCTAAGGTGAGGGCATATTCTTTGGCCTTACCAGCATTGGTAGGCTCAGCTTTAACCCTACGCCTCATCTCAGAGACTTGCTTCTTAGTCCATTTATTTAAGAAATTAGTTCCGAGGGTAACCATACTATCAGGATCTTTAGCTTGGAAGAAGTTAATATCCATCTCGCGAGGGGAGATATCAAACATCTTGGTTAGAGCAAGCATCTTGCCTTCCCAAGAATTTTGATCTCCGGTCTTAACAGCCTCCTCAAGAGAATTCCAAGCACTTTCATTTAAGTGATAAGCCTTCTTGCCGCCCTCCTCAAAAACTTGTTTGAAATAACGACTATATTTACTCTTAAAAGCAATAGGATCTTTCTTGTATTCATTTTTAAGACCTGCCCATCCAGTTCCAATGTTCACTTCACTAACACCACGAGTAACCGCCTTAAATGGAATCGTAGTTTTATCTAGAATAACATTCAGGAGATTGCCGCCATCATAAGAAATAGATTCAAGAGTCTTAGGATCATGCCCAACATCTTTCAATGTCATAGCCCTTTTTTTCGCCAGATCCGTTAGGTAAGTTGTAACGGTATTTGCAGCCTCTTTCAAGCCACCATTCATTCTTATGATATGAGGAATCTCACCTAGGTTGGTTACAGCGCTACCAAGATTAGATAACCAAGCCTTAGCAGCTACGTTAAAAATTGGATTGGTATGAGAGTGTCTATTTTGCAGTAATGATAAATAATGCGAGAGATTTGTGGCATCAACTTCGTTGCCCCGACCTTTTTCTATCTTAGCTACTGTTTGTGCAGCTCTTAAATATCTTCCTGAGTCTGGTGTAACTAGAGTGTTTAACACCCACTCTCCATCTTTGGTCTTAGTATAACCCTGCATGATTTTCTGTTCATCAGTAGCCTCTCCTAGAACTCCAGCAAGTTCATCTTTGGTTGCAGGCTCGCCGACTTTACCTAATTTCGCTTTAGCACGATTAACTATATCTGCATGATTGCCAACCCCACCCTCTAAACTGTTTAACAAATCAGCATCAAAGGTTTTGCTTATACCTTTTTTCATGTGTGAAGCATATGCAGTAAACCAATCTCCACGATTCGCTAAATAATCTAAATCAGAAGGCTTCAAGGCCTTAACCGTTTGATGGTTCTCTCTGCCTATGACTCGCCTGTCATTTTCAACATATTCACTAACAATTAAATTCCGCTCTTTCTGGGTTAGCTTCCTCTCTAGTTTTGCTTCGGCAGCCTTCATCATTTTGCCAATTTGACTTTGGTCTATATCTAAATTACTTGGATCTTTCTTCCCTAAATATTTCGAAGGATCAAAAGTATCTGTTATTGGATAACCCTCTTTAGAAACCTTATTCCAATCCCACTTGTGCGGGAAAAATGTTTCCAGAGTATCTCCAATAGTTCCAGCAGATTTAGCCAATTCTCCTTCCCCTCGAAGGAAATCTCTAACCTCGTCAAGGCCTGCCTGCGCAGGAGAAGAGCCTTTGTATGAGCTTATCAATCGCTTAGCTCCTTCAAAATCGCCAGAACCAATTAGGATGTTGAACTGGTCTTTAAACTCGGGCTTAGCAGAGTCAATATATTTCTTAAGTGCTTGCACACCAGGTGAATTAGTTACATGCCCGTAGGTAAGAACCTTGGCATTATCAGCTTGCTTAATAAGATTTCCCATAACAGGAGACATCTCTTCGATTTGATTAGGGAGCGTATGTAAGAATTTATCTGCCACATCCGTAACTCCTTCGCCCCAGCTCTTGATATCCTTGACGGTAGGAATCATTTTCTGCCCCGCAAGTCCTAATTTTTTAGCACTGTCAAGGAGCGCCTCTTGGAAATTCTCTTTAGGTAGAGGTATTAATCCTTCTTTTGTTGATGGTGCCGCCCCACTGTCCGTTTGGTTAAATAAAGTGTTCAATGGGTCTTCGGGGATGTTAATCGACCCCTGCTGATTCCGCAGCCCTGCCGCTATTGGCTCACTATGCGTCGGTATCTGCACCGGCTGAGAGGCTGCCATATTTTGAGCAATTTGAGTTCTTTGTATTTGTATGTTAGTTGCTCTATTCTTTTGAGCTAATATAATTCTTGGGTTCAAATCAGCGCTATCAAAAGCCCCGCCTAGGGTACCAAGCGCACCTCCAGCTCCCAACTGAACTCCAAATTGTTGTGGAGTATCGGAGATAGCACCCGCATAAGGAGCAGTTGTTAGCGCACCTGCGCTTAACCCACTAACCAGATTGCGTCCCGTGCGAACAGGATTGACGATCTTTGATACATCGCTAATACCTTGATATGCCGCATTAAGCCCAGATGCTTCTGCTAAGGGCAACCCTGCACCGAGATAGCCAGCACCGAATTGCAACCCTCGACTAGATAAAGGATTAATCTCGTTAATCGCCTTGTCACTTAGGGCAAGTTGATTTCCAGTAACATCCGCTATAGCTCGCCTAGGTATACCTAGAACTTGGCTGCCAATATCAAACTCTCCACGAGGATTAGTTAGCTTCTCCCCGATTACAGGTATTCCACGAATAGTCGCTTGATCAGCCTCTCTGTGAGCCGTGAAGCTCTTCCATGGATCCTGCTCTGTATCAGCACCAAGCGCTCTATCTAGTAGAGTCTGGGCACCCGAGTGAAGCCCTACTGCTGAATTTAAAAAGAAGTCTGGAGTCTCTTCTGCCGCTTTAGAGATACCTGATAGTAATGCTGGAACATCTATCGGAGGGATAGCAGCATAAGGACTCATGGGCATTGATGAGTCTTGAGTTTGAGGTTGCTGATACTGATCCTTTACAAGATTTTCCAATCCCATTATTAGGGCTGGAGTTAGCTTGTAGTTTAAACTAGAGTAATTTGATGCCACTCTCTCTCCTCTTAGTACGGCCAGGGAGCTTGTGGATCTCCACCACTAGTATCATAACCGAATTGAGATGGAGGTATTGCAGATTGCGCACCTCTAAACACAGGAGGCTGAAGAGCAGGATGTCCTTGTAACTGACTTGGGTCTGGTGCACCTAATAATGATTCGCTTTCCATTGAACGAGGAGCTACTCCAAATCCAGAAGATGGCATCGCTGTGCCAAAATTAGCACCTTCTAAGCCAATAGGAATGCGTACCCCATGACGGCTTGCTCTCATTGCAAGCATTTGAGACTCTGCGCTTGGTGCTGACTTTATAGCTTTCTCAGCAAGTGCTGCAATCTTAGCTTTAGCTGCAGCCTTAGCTTCCGGAGTAGTAGCCGTAGCATACTCTGTGTTCACTGAAGCAAATTCCTCAGGGAACAAGGTTGAACTCAAAGCTTTAGGATCCAAGTTTTTAACAATATCTGTTGTCTCATTAGTGTACGCTGCATTGTTCTTGTTATATTCATTAGTCGCAGCATTAAAGTTTTGCGTTTGCTGCAGTCTGTTAGAAACGGCTTGAGCATAAAGCTTTTGTTTGTAAATCTCCTTAGGATATGCTGCGATCTTTCCAATCTCGCTCATTCCCTCTCCGGTAATAGGATTAATCGCCAAAGCAGAAAGCTTGTAAGAATCTGCTAGTGGATTAGTTGGATCGCTACCCAATTGCCCAAGCACGTCTTGAGCTTTTTGCAATTGCTCTTTCTTAGCTTTATACTGTTGAATCTTTTGCAAGTTCTCGCTGAATTGATTCCATTCGTTAGCGCGGTTAACAGAGTCCATGTAATCATGCCCTCTTTGACCTTCAGCACTTACTGCTTGACTAACCTGTTGCCAGCTTCCTTTCATCTATAATAATCTCCCGGACTTGGTGCCATAATCTTTCCAGCCACATTCTTGATACCATTAATAGCTTGTTTGCCAGCCCATGTTCCGAACTGACCAGCGGCTTTACTAGCAACACCCTGTAACCCATTTAACGCAGCACCTCCTATGCCGGACATAAGACCTGCGGGAAGGGTACCTTGAAGAGCTGGATTCGTTGGCTGACCAGGCGTCATCATAACATCTTTTGATCCAAGTTCGCTACCAAACTGCTGATCGGCCCTAGCATTACTAATACCTTGTTGCTGTATTTGAGATGCTAGGTAACCAGCGTTAACATCATTAAATAAACCAGCCTGACCAGGATCAGTAACACCTTGAAGGATAGAAGCGATAGAAGAAGGGGTACCGGCTGAACCAATAGCAGAACTGACATTGTTAAAAGCTTGACCTCTGCGATTAGCAGCAGAGTTTAGAAAATCATTTTGCATACCAGCCAGTTGGCCGCCCAGGGATGTCAAGAAGCGAGATTGTGGATCATAAACTCCATGTTGCAGGGCACCTTCAGCCAAGTTGCTAGACATGAAGCCACGACTAGTTAAATCTCCTACAACCCCAGCGATATTATGCTTATTGAGATCACCCAAATCTTGCAATTGAGAATCCTTGAAGGCTTGTATGGTCGCATAGTCCTCTGGAGATAGACCTTGATGATCCATTCCCCCGAGCATAGAACCTAGTTGATTACGCGCTTGACTCTGGAATCCTAAGGCATCTTGAGCTTGTTGTCCAAAAGCCTGAGGAAGATTACCAGCAGATAGAACTGACTGTAATGAAAGTTGCTTCATTGCATCGCTCAGACCCTGAGAGATGCCAGGGGTTTGAATACCACCACCTTGGAATTGGGTTGCAGCTTTTATGCCACCATTGGAACCAATAGAAAGTCCAGGGGTATTTCCACCTGATATATAGTCTTTGAACTTTGTAGTTCCGAACTTCTGTCCTTGAGCGATACGAGTTTCAGCTTTACGAGTAGCTGCTTCTAGCGTGTCTCCCATAGACATCCGCATTTGAATGAAAGCATTTTTCTTCTGTTGTTGAGCACTAACTTTAGAAGCCTGAGTCGCGGAAACTCCACCTATTGTGCTAGGAGTGGCCGCTCTTAAATTTTGATCAGGCAAATATTGACCTGTATATTGATCAATTAAAGCCTGTAATCGTTCGGCTGAAAGCCCTGAAGGGAAAGATGTCGTAGGGGCTGCTGCTCCTGTACCACCGCTGCCTATAGCATTACCTGCGGCGTCTCCTAGAGCGCTACCAAGAGCAGTTCCGACACCCGGAAGAAGGACTGTTCCTATTGTGCCACCTACTGCTGCTCCTATTGCTCCCATCTATCTAATTAAAGCCTATTTACCCCCTACCGCATAGCGGAATACAATTTCTTTAATAATAATATCTTCATCACTAGAGCTATGCTCTACACGACATTTAAGAAGCTTACCAACTGGGTTGTTAAGCTTCTGGATAACCTTTTGAAACTGTTGCCCAGCTCGAGGAGTCCAGGTGCTAGTACCATAAGTTGCAGAACCGTAAGAAGAAGTAACCTGAGGGTCAAAGACGAATTGGACTACCCCGGTTTGACCATCATCCCACAAGTGGTATAGGTTAACAGTCGCCCCAGTAGTAGTCAAAGCATATATAGTTATATCCAAGAGAGTCTTCTTGTTATCGGGCAATCCAAAATCTAGGGTTGCCAATTGATAAACCATATTAATAGCTTCTCCATTGAAGCTATTGCCAGTATTGGCCCTCAGGAAAGCTGTAGGAGTTACAATAATCTGCTCGTTATTAGCCGTGTCAGTAAAGATATCTCTAACGATATTACTACCCCAATCGGTTATTAAACTCCAAGCAATTGTTTGTTGTTGATCTCCGTAATTATAAACATAGCAATTATCCATCTGACGATGATAAGTAGTATCAGGAAGCCACATCTGGAACTCCCCTTTAATCCTATGGTTATGAACACGTCCTCGCTTAAAAGTATTATTATCTAGCGGTTGTAAGGCCGGATATATCTTCTCACTTAATCCAATTGGCTTGACATCTTGGAAGTTCTCAGTTAAAGACATCTGCCCCACAACCCCATCATTGCCTATATAGAAATGGTCATTGTTACCTTTAAAGGAAACAAGCTGGAAACCCAAAGCGCCAAGCTGGCTGTTTAAGACATTAGCATCATAGTATGGTTCTGGGAAAGCGGTACCCGGAGGGAACTTGCCACTAATAACAAGTATCTCTCGCTCGCAATAAACCACTAGGTATTCATTAGAAATAATCTCAAGGCTTACTATTGGAGAATTAGTAGGCAAGTCTACGAAAAAAGCAATATCAAAATCTAAAGCTGTATTATTACCAAAGGTTGTTAATTGTTCTATTGGAGTAACATACAAACGATTAGGATACAATATATCTCCCGCTAACCAAATTCGATTAGTGAAGTATACACCGAAGCCTGGATACCCCATAGTAGCCGGGTTGGCAGAGGTAGAAAGATTACTAGAGTCTAACTTAGAATCATTGTTATTGGTATAAGTAAAGGGCCACGTTGCAACTGTTACAGAACTGCCGTCAACTAATCGCGGTGGATTGTAACCATCTACTATCATCATTCTTCCCTTAGAGCAAGGAATAAAACAAGGGTATCCGGTGGAGTTCATCGTACGATCAATCGTTTGTGTTGCACCGTTATCAGGACTGATAAGTGTAACATTTGGATAACTAACTGCTAAGTACCAATGGTTATTATTGACATCCCAATACTCACAAGCCGCTCTGAAATCAAAAGCATTTCCAAGATCATACTTAGCTTCCCAGCCAAGAATCTTTTTTAAACCTGTCTTTGGAACTATTTCAAAGTTCTGAGCACTAGGAGTTTCCCCTATAGGAATAGTATTCTCATCGTCTCTATAGTTGAGACCAAGTGAGAACTTGTCATAAACAAAAGAGCCAGTAGAGTTGAGATCAACCATTTATCTCCTCATGCCACCAGCCTGTGGGTTCTGGCGATTATTCCAAGCTTGAGCTATGCCTCTCGGGTCTTGACCAAACTGAGGCACGTTTGAATTTAAGACACTAGGAACATCGCCCCTTGATCTTACTCCTGCTCCAGTATTTGTTTTAACAATACTATTTGGATTTACCATCTTGTCAACCTGACCTGAGGTATAACTTTGCGGGCCTTTATAATTCACCCCAGCACTAGTAGTTACATTCCCTCGAGTAGTCGCTCCGGGCCCGTTTGCGATCTTAGAAGTATAAGCGGTGTTATTAGTGTTATAGAACCACGGATCATTAACATCCGTAACAGTATACGGGGAATCATGTACGTTAGTTGAAACTGGTGCTGGAGCTGGAGTGCTTCCCGGTATTACAAAGTTAGGGTCTGCTTGCTTGTAAGCAGCATAAACGTCAGCATTGTAACCACCAGCAGCGTTCCATCTATCCATTTCTGTTTGCTGTGGAGTCGGGGCTGGAGCTGGCTGTACGCGTTGACCGCCAAAGAGTTGATAAGGTTGCTTAGGCTGTTTCTGCCCAGTAGGAGAGGCGGTAGGCTGAGCGGCTTGCGGCATGTAATTCGCAAAGATTCCTTGCCAGAAGGTAGGATCATTAAAGAAGTCTGGCATTCCATTACGACCGCCAAAGGCTTGAGGCCCCCCTCCCATAGAATGTCCAAATCCTTGTTGTCCAAAAAAGTTCATCATAGTCTTGCGCTCGCACTCCTTCTCATTTGATACATCTGTAAACCACTATTTTTAGCATTAAACTTATTACGCTGGAAAGAAACTTTAAGATCAGCTAGAAAAGCAGCTTCAAGGTTGGGCCACTCGGGGTCTTTATCTACCTTGCGAAGATAGGCTTCTGTGCCCAGTCTAAAGCTTTCTAAGAAGTCAGGTGGCATATCTATCGTACTACTCATATCCGTTGAAGCTACACTAAACAGGATGCCTAAATAATAGATCTTGAAAATGTAAGTACTTGTAGGTACTGGCAAGACGAATACATCACCAGAGTCTACATACCACCACTTAGGGAAATTATCCCCATTACCACTCTGCTGTAGGTTAAATAATAGGTTGTCCGCTTCCTGCTTGCTTGGCAATTGAATTAAAGCATAACGCTGAGCCGAGTCATAATAATATACTGCTTGAAGGGTATTACTATCCCAAAGATTAGGTGCAACAGGAGAAGTTAATTGATTGTTACCACTAGTAAGAGTAACTGTCGTATTCTTTGAAGCAAAATCTTGGTCTACTGATAGCTTATAGATCTTAGCTAAGACCTTGTTAATAGCCCTAATACCAGACAATGATTCGGCTGAACCATTTGCAACTCCAGTAGTGGATAGAGGGGTTCCGCCTATCTCTGCTCTGGCATCATTTAAGATATTTAAATAGGTAACCATTCCCTATCTAATTAAAGCCTTAGATAGCTGCAGCAACCTTCTTGGTCTTAGGAACTTCTTGCTCCTTGCGATGTTCAAAAGCCTTTAAGAAACGCTTTTGCTGCTCTTTAGTCATCATCTTCACATCCGGGCGATTAATCTGGCTATGGCGTAACGACTCTTCAAATATAGTCATAGTGTTATTAATCAAACACTTCTCGTTAACAATAAAATCCAGCTTCTCTAAAGGTAATTGTAGAGGAATAGGATCGTAATCTCTTATCTCTACATCTACCATGTCAGGTTGAAACCAAATCACCCTATCCACATTTGGCTTTTCAGCATGATCTACACTCCTAATATAATAAGCAAAAAAACGCTCCCACTCTTTTTCGTTAAATTTATTGGTTACTACTCGCCACACTGGAGTTGTTAGCCAGTTCATGCCCCCCGGTTCGCCATACTTCTTGGGTTGCGGTGTACCACTCCAGACCTGCTCCCGATAGCTTTCCGCTTGCGGATCATAACTGCAATGCTTGCCAATCGTCAGCTGTAATGGCTGTAAACCATTACCTTGGACTTCAACAGCACCAGTCTCAGGATTCCTACGCTCTCTAACAATATCGCCCGCACAAGCTAGGCCTCCCCATGGTGAAACAAATGGTGACATTTATCTTAATCTCCTTTCGCGGTTATAATCTCTAAAATAAATAGCTCTAGTAAATTTCTTCACTAGAGCTAAGTATATATTATTAATGTAAGACTGTCAACTATTTCTTATAAAGAAACTAGACCAGAACAATAAGCGATATTCCATGGATTGGTTATCTTAGCTGTTGCAGTTGTTGCATAGAGTCTGCGCTTAGCATCACCGATGTTAAGTTCAGGTTGCTCTTCAGCAAAACGCATTACGTTTAGGCTAAGAAGATCTCTACCTTTAGGAACAAATAGAAGTTCGCTATCAGTAAACGCATCAGAAACTTGGAACTCCATTAGCTTTCCGTAAGCTATGATCTTATGATTCCAAGTACCTGCAGTTCCGCCAACCTTGTCAGCTTCACCGTAGAACGCTTGTGGCGCTCTTTGTAAACGAGTTAGTTTGTTCAAATCACCAAGAGTGTTTGAAGAACAATAGACATCAACACCGTCAACGCCATACTTCTTAACACGCTCATCAATACCGTTAAACGCACCATTGTCATCCATCTGAGTAGCAATAGACTCTAGTAGATCTTCGCTTATTGGCACAGCATCCGTGTTAGCAATACCACCTCTAGCCGCTAGAGCTTGAAGGATACCACCCATAGTAGAGCCATTACCAGCTTGTACGGTATTACCATTTTGAGTAACGCCACCAGTACCAGCAGAACGAGCACCACGGAAGAACTTCTTCTCAAGGATTTTAGTAATCATTGATAGGTTACCTTGAAGTTGATTCTCGAAAGTAAGTTCATTATCAGTAACAGAAAGGAATCTGCCAGCTGAGTGAAGGTTGTCAATTGCAAGCTCGAAGTTGTAGTTCTCGATGTAGTTGTAATCCGAAGTTGCATAGTGAGTATCACTTATGTTTGCGAACGGACTGCCAATTGCAGTAGAACGGTCAAGGTCAAGCACGGTATTATCCGCAAGGGTCGTATCAGTACCAGAGATAACAGATACGGTTGCAGTATAGTTTGAACTATTGTATGCGGTAATAGAGAACTTAAGAGGCACTGAAGTTCTGGTTGCGAAGAGTGTTACACCTGGGATAATAGTGTAAGGATTAGATGCCGTTGGGGCATCAATGGTAATCGTTCCGCTACCAGCAGTGTAAGTACCGTTTAACTGTATATTACCGGTTGGCAAGGCTTGATCGAAAAACTCCAATCTAGATCCACCAGATTGAATAGATTTCATATAGTTAGTTACAAGAGGACATCTTGTTGCAACAGTTTTAATGAGTTTTGCTACATACTCTGGGCGTGCCGTTAAGGCATCGAATGTTGCTGCGCCGCTGGCTAAGTTTGACATTTGTTTGAGGCTCCTTTTCTCAAACTAATTAAAGCCCACCTTATTCATTGCGTATGAGATTATCGTCTTGCCGTAGGAGTATAACCCAGCTTTATTAAATCTTTAAGGCTCTCAGCTCCTTCAATCTGCTGAAGCTGAGTGTCGTTTCCACTAGCCTTTTGAGGCTGTGAAGCGGTGAAATTAGCCCCGCCGACACTACTTAAAGCGGGTTTAGACTGAGGTGCCTGCCCTTTCCCTAAGCCATTTTGCACTAGAATAGGCTCCCAGGCTTTATTGAAATTAGTTACAAGACGCGCCGTTTCTCTAGGCATTAAAGGTCTTCTAAGTTCTTTTTCAGCCAGAGTTACAGCTGCCGTCAACTCAGCATTTAAGGCTTTGAACAGCAAAGGATTGTTATCTGTGGTTATCCCCGAATTGAATAAACCAGCATTAACGTTAGCAATATAGGTACTTAAAACAGTCTGAGACTTCTGTACTTCCCTAGCTATAACTTCCTGCTGAGCCTGTCCTTCTAAGCGCTGTTCAAGTTGAGCAAGCTTTGCTTCAAGCATCTTCATCTTCTCATCTTCAGCTGGAGCATCAGCCGGTTTGCGATATCCATCAAGTGTTTCCTGAACACCTTCGCGAACAGAATCTTTAAGGAACTGCATCATTCCACTGCCATCATCTTGTGGCGCTTGCTCTTGCTCTTCATTAAACTCAATACCACCAAGAAGATCTACTTCTGGCGATGGTGTCTCTATTACAGGAGCAGCTTCTGGAGCCACTTCCAAAGGAGTCTCGGCTCCCTGCGTTAAGGTTGCTGGGTCAACTGAATTAATTGGTTGTTCTTGGTTCATTGGATTCTCCTTTCATACTCTCGTATATTTGCATTATACCCTGCTTGATCATACAGATTTTAACTATATGCTCATTATTCGCACTATAGTCTATAGATGGTAGTCTTGTTCGTTTTTCTATAGAGTTAAGAATTGTTCGCCAATCACCAGGACAAGCCTGTCTCACATTTGCAATAGCAATATCAAGCTCAGAAGGTTGTGGTTTAGACATACCCTTAATTATATACTATAGTTGCATATCAACTATCCCCTAACCCAAAGGAAACCATTTTTAAAGTATCGCCACCCCTCCCGAGTAGCATGTGCAAGCTTATTATATTGCAGCCCATTTACATTACAAGCTTCTCGAATAGAGAAATATTCTGTTAAAAATTTTCCATCCAGAGACAATTTCTGTATCTTTTTAACCCTTGCTTGAATACTAGCCTCTCGACATTGTTTAGATACAGTACCTTTATTTAATCCAGTCCGCTTAGCATGATTATTATTTTCCTTATATGTTGCCCATTCTAAGTTGTCTAATCTATTGTCCTTTTTAATTCCATTTTTATGATTTACAGTTAATTTATTCTTGGAATTAGGAAGGAAGGTGAGAGCCAACAAACGATGTATACGACGCTTACTCTTTCTATCCCGAACAATCAAAGTAATACAATAATATCCACCGCTGTCAATATATGGTTTTCTTTTGATTAACCGCTGCTTGGGGTTGGCCGTGTAATGATATTTCCTGCTCCAAACTTCCCCCTCTGTAGTTATAAAATAATCTTCACATCCGGGGATGGGATAAAGTGTTTTTGCATCTTGCGTTATATGAAGGATGTGATTATTATACACCAGTTTGCGGTTTTGGAATTTGTGCACCAGGAACACTAGCAGCTTGCTGAATCAATTGCTGCTGCATCTGCTGTTGTTGTTGAGCAGCTTGTTCATCTCTCATTATCTGAGCCTGATCTTTCAATAGACTACGTAGCGGAATATCATTAGCGCGCGCTTGCAATTCTAAAATACCCTTGAAGTCCATCTGGGCTATAACCTCAGGAGGATAATTAGCTACCGACATCATGAAGTCATTTAAAGATTGGCGAGCCATCTCTTTACTAGTAGTAGTAAATGAGCCTGTTACCACAATATCACTATCCTTAATAGGATCAGTTAATATGTCGTACAAGAGCTTATCACTTACCTCAGGAGGCTCAACAACACCCTTGAAGGTTAGTTCAAGTCTCTTAAGATCTAGTTCTTTTATCTTAGCTTCCTGCATTGCACGCTGCTTGGTTTGCGCAATGTACTGTTGTTGCATCTGCTGGAACTGTTGAGGATCTATCCCTTGACCAGTTCTAGGATCTGGTGGCGGCATTGGCATTGGCGGCACAGGAGTGCGTGGATCAGCCATCTGAAGCAATGACTCAATCTCTGCTCTCAAAGATTCAGATTGCATGAGAATGTTTTGATCCTCAAGCCATTGCTCCATAGTAGCCTTGTAGAAATCCTCATAAGATTCCTTAATACCAGACATATCTAGTAAAGATTGGAATAAAGGATTAGTCGACAAAGCAATCTCATATAAAGCTTCATTAGTTGGAGGTGCTGCCGTTGCTCCTTGCTGCAACTGTCCATTAGAATGTTTCGTAAGTTCAGAAACCGTTGTTTCTACCTGCTCCTCAAGAAGCTTCTGGGTCATGTTAATCCTAATAGCAACACTAGGTCTTAGAACCTGTTCATCATACTGACTAGCAGCTTCTGTCAACTGAAGCTGAGCTCCAGAATAAGCTTCCTTGATTTCAGTAGCAGAGGTACGTCCAGTGTTAATAACACCTTGCTGAGCTTTACTAATACCGATACCAGCTTCTACTTCAGCGGCAAGAGTTTCCATACCATTAAGAGTAGATTCCATCGCAGTTGCATAGTCGGAGCGAATGATTGGATCTATTGTTACGTTGTCATAAAATGCACCACGAACATATTCATTGGAAGGAGTCGTCTCTGGATCAAAAATACCGTCAGTTGACTTCCGAGTAAAGGCAGGTTCTGCTACGTTACCAGCAGTTCTGATATATCCACTAAAGAGTTGGTTTACTGCCACTTGGTGAGCCAAGAATGGAATCAAAGCACCCGGATGATAGAAGGTACCAGCCGCACGCTGACCATAACTTGCAAAGAGAATTCCATGCTCAGAAGGATTTACATTCTGATTAGCCTTAAGAATGTAGATAGAAGAATCAGTTTCTCTTGCATCCGGCTTCATGTTTGGATCCATCGCTACAGTGATATAAACATTTCTAGCTATCAAGGGGACAGAAGAATCTTCACCACGCAAATAAACATTTGGCATAAAAATATCATAGAGCCGCAATTTACCATAAGGAAGATTGTGATAACTATATTGCTGGCTACGGTTAGAGCCATTCTTAGCCAAGGTCTGAGATTGAGTTATATTCTCTGATGGAGCCATTTTCTGGATAGCTTCTTGGTCATAATCTTCTCTAAGAAGCAAATCGTTATAATTAACATCATAAGAAATAACCTGATTAGAATCTCTCCATCTATCACTTAAAGGGAATATCCCGGCATTGCGGATACCAGGAACGGTAATATCTACGTAATGTTCATCAACATTATACGTATGAGCAAGACAGGTATTACCATAGCGAATATTCTCTAGAAGACAAACCCCGTACTTATTTTTAAAATCATATCTCTGATTAACAGTTTTAAGAATATTAATCCAAGCATCATTGGCAAATGGAATAAACTTCTGCAAATGCATCTTCGCCATGCGAGCTGAATAGCTACGCTCTACTCCCATCCAATCACCATTAGCAGGGAAGCACAGGTTTTTTATATTTACAAACAAAACACGATCAGCCTTCAGGAGAACCGGTAAATAAAGATCGCTATGTTCATCTTGACCACGGCTAAATTCCGCATCGTATGCTGACTGTATGTTAGAGAAATTGGGGTTAATAACACTATTAAAATAGTAAATAGGTTTATCTAAACCTGTAACATCCTGATATTCTTGCTTTAAAGCTAAGTCTATATCAGTGCGCCGAGTATCAAATTCTTCCCGAACGAAGGCTGATTCGGTAATAGTTTCAAGGTGCTGAGTAAAATACTCTAGCTGCTTGTCGTCTAAATTTTTTACATCAAGGATTTCCATAGTGGGAGTGCCCCCTATGGCACGGTATTACTTAGTAAGTATAAACTAACATTCGTAAAACTACCTACGGTTCCCTGAACTCTATATCCAGCGCGAACCCAAAGGTTGGGATTAACCGTTATCTGATAGGTTTGTCTAAGGAGAGTTGTAGTAGCAGTAGTAGTTGCTCCAGTAGTATCAGTAGTAGCAGCCGGAAGAGTAACGTTACCCGTTACCTGAGTGAAGATAGTAGACTGAGCCGCAGTACCAGTAAGGGGATTATAGAAAGGGACTATAGCTATCTTATAAGCATTAGTGAAAGCTTGCTCTGGGGAAGCTTCTATCCAAAAATCCATTAAATCGTTAACAGCAGAGCCAGTCGTACTTGACATGCGCAATGCAACCATGAAATTAGTACGGCCACTAGTGGCTATAGGAGTGCCGTAAGCTACCCCTGTCGCGCTAGGGTTGATTGCATTTAACAGTGTTTCTGAGCGATCTGCCATGGTTATAAAAAGAAGGGAGCCATAGATTACCATGACTCCCGAGGGGGTAAGAAAGTAACTTAAGCTACAGAGGTTGAATCTGCTTCAGCAGTTACGTAGAACAGAACCACTTTCGCTTTACCAGCTGTTAGTGCCGCAACTGCAACAGTAATTGCAGGTGAAGAGTTAACAGTTAACAGAACGTCGGTTGCAGCAGTCATAACAGGGACAAGAGCTTGAGAGCCAACTGCACCAATAGTAGCTATTGCTGTCGCTGTTTTCAAGTCATTGATCGCTGCCGCTCTGCTTCCAAGAGCTATTGTTGCAGAACCACCAGAAGTCATAGTAGTAGTTGTTATCCAACGACCACCAACGATTACTGCTGTTGCAGGTAACTGAGGGCCACGAAGAGCGATTGCACCAACAGCACCGCCGTCAGTAGCGAAGTCATAGTAATATTCAGCCAGTTTTAAGAAGGTGAATAGGTGCGTGAAGGCCGCTGAGCCAACAGTACCGATTAGAGACGTATAAACTGAACCACTAGGCTGAACAACGCCGCGTAAAGTATAGTTAGTTAAACCGTTTTGAACCGATTTTAATGAATTAGTAGTACCGCTGATATCACCGATACCATAAGCTATGTAATTATTACCGTTAATTGATGTAGATAGATTTGCCATTTAAGAACTCCTTTTCTCACATTAATTAAAGCCCAGATTGTCCCGTGTGTGAAAAAGGGCTTACCGCCGTAAAAAAGGGCGCAACCTCTGAGGTAAATGGATCTTAAAACGGGGATTATCCTGCTTGTCAGTAACTAGGTTTGGGTAAAGATAAATGAAAGCATATCCTAGTGCATCCATCAAGTGGTCAAAGAATCCATCTTTTAGTGGCTCTAGCTTGTCTTTCTTAACATCATCATAGATCCAACCTGTAGTAAAAGCCTTAGGGATAATACCTGTTTCTTCCTTGCCGTCTCCGCTAATATATCTACCTGCCAGTGGATTTACAATAAGTCCAGGAGCAGTCCCTATTAACTGAGAAGCCAACTTCCTGATACCTCTAGCCCTATCTGACGGTTTAGACATCCTGTATTGCGGTTTAATCTTAAAGAAGTTATAGATAAACTCAACAGCTGGCGGTGCAGTACCTTGACCAGAACGAGAAGCCCCTGCTGGATCGCAATAGAAGTTAATCTTCTTAGCATCAGGGAATCTTGTTTTAATAAAATTATCTACTCGAATTAAGAAACGATCTAAATTCTCATTTGCGGGTAATAGTCCATCATGAATAATAAGTCTATTCAAGCTATCGCGTTGCATAAACACAGCAGCTGGAAATCTAGAGCCAAAGTCAACACCAACCTCTAGAGGTTTATCCTTTATAAATTGACCATAAGAAGTATATGCGGTACAATGCAATTCTTTTTTAAATTCCGGAACCACAGGTTCACCCTTAGGGAAATCGAAGCTTAACTCGTATTCTTTCCGCCAAGTAAACTCATCAACACCAGAACAACCAGCAATAGGCACACCTTCAATAGTGGTTCCGAACTTTTCTTTATATAACCACTCCTGACTGCGTTTCGCTGGATCGGCAGAGTAATGTAGGAATATAACGCTTTGATTCAACTTATTATTAGCAACATCAAGACCTGTCATGATATTGCGCATAGGAATATCACCATTCAAATCAGTAACTAATTGTTCAAATTTAGTCCCAGGGTTAGGGGTAGAAATAATTGAAGCTTTACCATCACCATAGATAGCCGGTTTTAAAGCATCTAGAATAAGATCCTGGTCGCGCTTCTCCCAGAACGCAAGTTCATCTAGGAATACTCGTGTTGCTGTATAAGAGCGCATCTGATCGCTCCCAGAAGGTAAACCTAGGATATGAGATCCAAAATTAGAATCAGGATGGATTATTTCAAGCTCGTGTATATGCTGCCTAGATCTCAACTCAATATGACAAGGGAAGCGTTTATCAAGTCTATAATAAGCCGCTAAGATTCTAAAACGCAAAGCATCTTTAATATCATTCTCTTTCTTTGAAACCATTAGGTTCTTAGAAAATGGTACAAACAGAAATGACCACAAAGTCTTGGCATGCTCATAGTGAGAAATAAACATGCGACGTGCCTTGCATATGACCGTCACTTTTGATTCTCTCTCGATAGTATCTATTTCTTTTAAATAACGATACTGAGGTGCATGCTTAACTGGATTATTGCTATCACTTTCATCACTTGTTACAACACAATCACAGAACCAATCCCAGAAACTAGAACGCCACAATTTCATTTTTGCTGCCACGAAATGTGAATCATTAGCTTCAGTATCCGTCCAACTCCAGTTTATATTATTCAAGCAATTTTCTCTCCGGCCTAACATCAGGCAACTGTCTTACATCTATCTGATCAAGCTGCTTATAGAGAGATGCTATTCCAATATTTACCTGCGTATCGGCAGTTTTCTGCTCTCCAGTTAATTTGGCGTGCATAGCCGCTACCTCATTAAAAAGTTTAATTACTTTCTCTGTCGGCATTTCAGCAGCATCTTCTTTCAGGCGGCGTATTGCTTCTGTACCAAGAAGGTCGACTAGGGGCGCACTATAGTGTCCTACCTTGATATATTCCAAGCGCCTATCAATATCGAAAGCACTACGAACGATCTGCACGACAGCATTCTCTAAGCCTTTCCTGAGCGTCTCCCAGCTCCGTGTGATAAACCATGTCTTAATATCAGGTGGAGACATTTCACAAACACGAGCAGTATTTGTGATACTCTTTTCAGATAAATACATGCCAAACGCAATGGCATATTTAGGCAATTGGTCTATGAGCAGGTTCTCCCTAGCCTCGGTTAGATGTCCTTCCATCTTGAAGACGAGTTCTTCCCAACACTTCTCGCGACAATTGATAAGATCTTCCTTGCTGATCTTAATGCTCAAAATATCCACCTGCTTGTAAGCATATAGGGTTATCCTGTCAAAGATATGAGCCACAACGATTTTTGCGAATTGGTCTGGCTGATTATATTTTAGTAACAATTGGATATATTGCTTGTTAATCGCTTCTTTTTGCGGATGCTCGGGACTGTGTATAACCAAGTATTCAAGCACCTTTAAAGCTTGTTCTATCTCTAAAACATTATTTGGAGCACGATTAACAGCAAGCTGATACATTGCAGCTCTGTCTAAATCAGTTATTGCTTGCCCTGTTACAATCTTTATTGAACATTCTGATAAAGACGTGTTAATATCCATATTATAAATGTATGCCCTCTGACTATGAGAATAACACAAGTTGGCTCCGACAGAAGCTTGGCAAGTATAAACCCCTAAATAGAGAACAAGAGAATATTCTCTTAACTCGCATCTGGCATGGAGATAAAGTTGCTAAAGAAAAGTTCTTTCATCATAATCTTTGTCTTGTAGTAACCATTGCTGAACGATATAGAAATCGTGGGCTATCTTTAAACGACATTATTCAAGAAGGGACAATGGCTTTAATAAAAGCAATAGATAAGTATCCTAAAGGTGCACCTTTCCGCTTCAGCACACATGCGTGGAAGTGGATCAGGGCAGATATCGTAAGAGCGATTAATAAAACTACCCTCGTTAGATACTGGATACACAGCCTTCCTGATCCCTTGAAACGAGCAGACAAGGCTATTAAAGACAACCCCTATGGGCTAGTAGAAGAATTACCTATCAAAGCTCAAGATGCAGAAATGGTAATGCGCTACCTGAACCGACATAACGTAGAAGAATTAAATGAGGAAATTGCTTTTCTTGATTGCGAAGAAGAAGCTAAAGAATATTCGCCAGAAGCACTCGTAGAAATGATTTTAAATCAAGAGCTACTTATAGGCTTAACAAGTGAGGAACTGTTGGTGCTTAAGGTTAGATATGTAGGGAGACCGGGGAAGAGAAATAATACTGGGATCAACACTACTAGTCAGCTATTAAACATTTCAGCACAGAAGCTAAAAAACATAGAACACTCAGCTTTTAATAAAGTCAAAACTTTTCTTGCAGAATCTTCTGCGCTTCTTCCAGCGATCTAACGATTCCACTCAAGCCGCCATGATCATTAATCATTTTAATAAACCTCTGCTGCTCATCAGTGGCTCTACCTTTTTCAGCTTTTACTTCTAGTGCCACAATCTGTGCAACGTCCTTCCCCACCATGTCTTCAGTAATACGCACCGTGCGAAATCCAATCAAATCACTACTGCCATTACACAATCCATACTTCACCATCGTAGCTTTGTTAATAACAACACTTCCCCCATGCCTCGTTACGCTTCCACGATAGGCAGCACCGGTTTCATTTTTGAACAAACGCATTCCGTCGCCAGAACATCCAACTAAGATTCTACGCTCGATATCTTTTTCGTTAACTACTGTATCCATTCTTCATCTTTATCCTGAGGACTGATGTGAACAAACTGCATTTGAGAATGTAAATAAGTTTCACCATTCACATAGGGTTTTATGATCTCGTAAAGTTCCTTTGCGGTGCAGGCAGGACTAGTAAAATCTATAGCCCAAACCATTCTGTCTCCATCATATCTCCAGATGTGATGTGAGTTTGGCGCAGCATTTTTAAGAGTCGCATTATAGCCAGCAGACCTGTAACCAGAAGTAATAACCAAAGGAATATTGAGCGCATCACGCAAACATTGTAATGTGCCAAGTGCCGTAAAAGCAATGGGCAGTAAGTCTTTTGGAAAACTTGCAAAGTCCGAATGAATTATCTCAGAGAGCTTAAAGTTCCTGGTCTTGTAATCAATCATTAGCTTCCCGCCTTCCTTAGTGCATCATTAATCTTGTGCCTGTGTATCTCGTCGACTACCCTGTTGCCTCTCTCGATAGCATCTGGCAACCAAGCTAGTACCGTAGGAGTCAATTCAATCTGATGTCTCCTACAGAAATCCTTGTAGCCTTCTACTGTGCCAGGGACTGGCTTGAATTGTATCGGCTTGTCCATAACTAATCCTAACGTCTTTGGTGAAGAGCCTCTTTCAATCTCTGCTCTGCTGGCTTCTCGATTCTAAAATTAGCAGCCTTGAACTTAGGTAATGGTGAAGTAGTTTCATGCTCTCTGTTACGAGCAGCCCATTGCTTGATTCTTAAATCACAAACTCTACTTGCGGATAGCATTATATCTTCCCTCCCATGCTGCATCCCAACGAGCGTGTAATGCTTTCTCGTGAGACTTTAACCTGTCTGCGATAGCCTCCTCAGAGTCAGGGCGCACCACTCTCACCTTATGGTGGAGTAGCTGCTTAAAGGTTGGCAGCTTAACCTCCCGTTGCGTAAACTCAGGGTAGGTTATTGCTTTCATTTCTTTTTGTAATGATGTCTAGCTGCTAGAAACACTGTCACTGCTGACAGTATCGCTTTGTGGGCTAGGATCGTTGTTAGTATCGCCATTAGTTGTTGTCTCCTGTTTTGCTGTATCAACTTTCTTCTGAATAAATGCAATCAAGTCAGCCACCTGGTTGTAAGGCATCGCTGCTAATCTGTTTGCAAATGCGGTTATCTCTTGTTCATCAAATGTTACGATCATACTATCTCCTCTTTAACTTCTTCACTAGGTGGTGGTGTAGGAACTGGATCCGGTACTATCTTTCCACCTTCAAACTTTGGTAACTGTAATAATTCTTGGTAACCATAAGCTAACACTTGAGCTAATAAGCCTCCACCCTCTGCTAGAGATTGACCGTATACAGTTCCCTCTAAAGGTGCAGCTCCATCACTACAAGCTTGAGAATCTTTCCAGCAGTAGTAAGTGATGTCTATCTTACCCGTATCAAGGCTAGCCGATATCTGTTTGATAACAGTGATACCTGCATCTACTCCGTATTGTGTCTCTATTGCTTTTTCGATTGCCATGATTATTTTCCTTTTATATTATAACGCATACTTACTCTTCAAATATCCCTCGACTTGTCCGATCAGTAAACTAGATAATTCGCCCGAGCAGATTAACAATTCGGCAATGTCACCATTAAGAAAACTTCCTAAAAGTATATTCGAGCCTATTGACAGATTCGCTTCGTGAGAACCCGAACGAGAGATTGAACCTGAAGTCCCAAGGGCCGAGCCGTTAGCCCTAACAGTAGTAGTCCCACTGGCGGCACTCGTAGCCCTAACTATACAAGTGTAATATGCCCAATTATTAGCCCCGATCCCACTATTCACATCATAAATCCCCGTAGAATACCAGCGCAGTTGCTGTGTTCCGCCATTATTTCTAAATCGCCATAGGTCTCCATTTACGGCATTTACAGTGGAGCAAATAGTTGCATCAGCCAAACTTGTCTGCATTGTTACAGTAAAAAGAGTTAGCATATTAGCCAAATTGATTATCGTACTACCTGCTTGTAAACTATTTGTAGAACCATTAAAACGCATTACGGGCTTACTATTAATAATGTTTGTTCTATAGATCGGTCTTTGCGTTAACGTACCTGTCACATCCCTACTGTTCCCAGAACTATCACTCCATGTTCCTACAGCGTCTCCGTCAGCACCAGAGAAACTACCGGCCTTATACCAAGCCTGAAGCACAGTTGAACCCAACTCCTTAGGATCAAATCCGTTGATAAGCCCAGCGTTACAACTAGGTATTGCTGCTACCATGCTAAGCTCCTGTCGCTCCGCTGATTATAAAATCTGTACCAGATCCAACTCGCTTAATTGTTACAGCTCCATACTGAGCTGCTATCTTGGTTTGAGAATAGACGTTTCTTAAAACGGCAGTGCCACCAGCAGTGAAGCTTACTTGACCCGCACCTATTTGATAAATAGTAACAGTGAAATCAGTAGGCATACTAGCATCAGTCACTGTAACGGTTATAGCAGAAGCATTGGAGCAGGTTATAGTTCTACCATTATCAGTAGAAGCTACAGTATACGTAATTCCTGTTTGTGCATTAACCAAACTAGAACCAGCGATATAAGCATTGGCAGTCAGATAACCGCTATCATCAACACTGGCTGATGAGTTCTGTATTAGCTTGCCCGTTGTAGTGTTAAAACGCGCTATAGCTTTGTCTGTAGCCGATCCAGGGCCTACTACGTCACCCGTTCCACTAACTGCTGCCCATGTCGTAGTGCCAGAACCATTAGTCTGCAAGAAATAATTAGCTGTACCACCAGTAGTTGGCAAAGTCATCGTCCACGTGCCTGCTGCTGCTGCACTCGTAAGAGTCACAACACCTGATGTTGTTCCTGTAAACTTAGCAGCTCCTGTTTGTGTGCCTGCAACGCCTAAAGTAAGGAGTCCTGCTGAGTCTATCTTACTAAGTACCGCTCCGGAGCTGTTCTGCCACTCTGTAAGACTTGCGGTCTGACTTGCAGCGCCTTTAATGATTTCACCAATAGTTCCGGCTGCACTAGCAACTACATGCAGTTGTGCACCTGGTGCGGTTGTATTGATACCAACTAAACCATCATTTTGAACAGTCATTCGCACAGTAGCAGGGGTGTCCGTGGTTACACTTCTTGTTGCAAAGTATAGGTCTGCGTTGGTGTTACCTGTGCTTGAACGGCAAACCGCACCAATAAGAGTCGGGGAGTTTGAGCTAGCTACACCGGCAAGCGAACCTAGTCCAATTTCCGTGACATAGGTGATTGTACCTACGCCGTCAATATTCAGGACTCTATTGCTTCCTACTGTTGCCGTGCCTGTAGCAGATTTAACTTGCAACTTAACGTTAGGAGATGGTTCACCGATACCCAACTTACCTGCAACACTTAATCGCATCCATTCGGTAGGGCCATATGTATTCCCTGCTGTTAAACCTGAATTACCGTACCATCTAGTCTCACCTGAAACTACAACGAACATGCTTGCGCTTGCTGACTTTGCGACAAAGCTTGAACCATCAAAAGCTAAACCACCCATGACATAAAGACTATCCGAGCCGGCAGAGGTTAGATATCCACCACTATCTGCGGAACTCGAACCAATATGCAGTTGAGATGCTGTAGAGCCACCATTGATATCCAGTTTATAAGCAGGAACAGTTATACCTAGTCCTACGCTACCTGCAAAATAGTTTTGAGCAGTACCAGAACCATAGTATCCCCACTTGTTTGAGCCAGATGATACACCGTTAAATACCCCGTAGTTAGTTGTACCCTTGGTTTGGTCAGCAATTCTCATGCCGTACTGTGTGGTTATCGCACTACCTGCACCTAAAGTCCAGTCTGACAAGAACATGCCGTATCCACTTGAAAGTGTATAGCTTGCCGCTGTAGTAGATGGGGTGGATTGGAATGATGCTGCGCTAACTGTTACATCTGAATAGAAGGTGCTGTTTGAGTAGAATCCAAAAGAGGATGTACCACCAGTATTAGTTCCTCGACTTCTTATTCCATATAGAGAATTTGCAGTAATATCGAGAGCTGAACTAGCCGGAGTGGTTGGGCCAACACCCAAGAAGCCTGAAGCATCTATTCTCCCGAGGATAGTTCCCGCACTATTCTGCCATTGAGTTAAATCGGCAGTTTGAGAAGCAGCTCCCTTAATGATTTGCCCGATGGTACCCGCCGCACTAGGGATGATATGTAACATCGC